>JABIVN010000180.1 GCA_018667205.1 Gammaproteobacteria bacterium
CGCGCTGGTATTGAGTTGCGCCGCCTGGTCATCACTTACAGCGATGCTTTACAGATACCCCACTCAGACAAATGTCTAGCCCAGCGTTGGCTCAAAAGGTCGAAAATTCGCCAACCCCTTATGTGAAGGTTTTTTATATCAGGCGTTCTTGATATAAGGTGTACGTGATACAAGAGCCGAGACATAGCGTCATTAGTATCTGCCGCTCATAATAGCGACTGCGATAGATCGCTGGTCCTTTCACCAAATGGCGCTCTCAACGATGGTGTCTTAACTAAAGTGCTTTAACTGAAGTGCTCTAATTGAAGTGCTCTAACTGAAGTGCTCTAACTGAAGTGCTTTAACTGACGTACCCCAACTGATGTCCCTAACTGATGTCCCTAACTAAATGGTGCCCTGGACAGGAGTCGAACCTGTGACCCTCCGCTTAGGAGGCGGATGCTCTATCCAACTGAGCTACCAGGGCGTGAACGCGATATTAACAGAATAATTCCATGAAAAACCGAGAACCGTTAATTCAGATTTTTTGTAAGTCGCCGGTGTCGGGTAAGGTAAAAACGCGCCTTATCCCAGCCGTGGGTGAAGACCGTGCGTTAGACTTATACCAGCAGATGTTTGAACGCCTGATGGCGGATTTATTGCAGGGTACTTCGCCGACCGAGCTTTGGGTATCACCGGACAAAGACCACGTGTTCTTTGAGCAGTACGCGGTGCCTAGATTTCAACAAACGGGTGTTGACCTTGGCGTCAGAATGAGCGCGGCACTGCGCGACGGTCTGACCAGATACGCATCGGTGATTCTTGTAGGAACAGATTTGCCGCTTATTAACAGGTCGTACATCGAGCGGGCCGTCAGTTCCCTTAGGGATCATGACGTGGTGCTTGGTCCTGCTGAAGACGGCGGATACGGGCTAGTCGGGGTTAAAGCAGAAACCTTTGACATGTTTTCTGATATCGAGTGGGGCACTGAACGGGTCCTGTCGCAGACCTGTGCCCGGCTAAACAGTAAAGGGCTGGATTACAGCTTGCTGCCCCTTATCTGGGATGTGGACCGGCCCCGCGACCTTCAGCGATACAACGCATGGCTAGACGCTGATGCCTAGACAAGTACTTTTCAGCAATGCTTTGATTCCTGACGATTTTAGCGCCGCTTAACATCGTCTCCTGTGGTGCCCTTGGCTTCCACCCGGGATTACTAGCCCCTGAGTTGTCTAACAGCTTAACGACATCCTCATGTTGAGCGCCTGGCAGATTCGATAAAGTCTGCTGGGTTTCTTGGTTGGATGGCAGGCGCCAATCCAGTAGACAATAAAGGCCAATGAATCCAGATGCGCCGATCAGAAAAAAAGGGTCGATGCTGGCATGGCAATTACTGGCATGGCAATTACTGGCGTGGCAACTACCAGCGTGGCGGTTAATGTCCTGCATCACAAGCATCCTGCATCTTAAGCCCAGCTCGGGGTAGTGTTAGAATACTGGATAACCGCGTTGGAGCATCAAAATGACGAATCCTTTCTTTGAACCGCTACCTGAAAACGGGGTGCCTGAATTCAAGCGAATCTTGACCAGTCATTACGAGGCCGCGTTTGAGCTTGGTTTTAAGGAACAAAACCAGGAGATTCAAGCGATTACGGCTAACAGTGAAGCACCAACCTTCCTGAATACCATCGAGGCCATGGAGCGTTCAGGGGCCCTTCTGGAACGAGTCGGTAATGTCTTTTGGAATCTGACGTCCTCTGACACCAGCGATGAGTTACAGGCACTGGAGTTGAAGTTAAGCCCGCGAGTTGCGGCCCACAACAGTCAAATCTATTCGAACCCGGCGCTGTTTAAGCGCGTGCAGTCGGTCACTGCAAGTGACCAAACGCTGGACCCGGAGTCATCGCAGCTACGCGAAGAGATTCACCAGTCATTTGTGCGCGCGGGCGCGCATCTATCGGGACCAGAACGCGAGCGGGTTAATGAAATTACAGAGGCCCTGGCGGGTTTAACCACTCAGTTCGGGCAGAACGTCCTGCGGGACGTTAATGAATTTGAACTGGTGGTGGGCGCGGCAGAGGACCTTTCTGGTTTGCCCGACTCTGTTCTGAATGCGGCAAAGTCCGAGGCTGAGTCCCGCGGTAAGTCCGGGCAATACGTTTTTACGATTTCCAGGTCATCGATCACACCATTTCTGCAATATGCTGATAGCCGACATCTTCGGGAAAAGCTATACAGGGCTTACACAGACTGCGGCACGATGACGACGAACAATCATCCTGTCATACAGCAAGTTGTCGAGCTTCGTGCAGAGCGAGCAAGGATCCTTGGCTATGATACTCACGCTGACTTTATGCTTGACGACAGGATGGCGAAGACCCCTGAAGCTGTTAAAGGTCTGCTGGATCGCGTTTGGGCGCCGTGTCAGGAAAAGGTTGCAAAAGAAGCACAAGACCTACAGTCAAGCATCCAGGACGACGGTGGTAATTTTGAACTGCAGCCTTGGGACTGGTGGTACTACACGGAAAAGGTAAGGCAGGAACGATTCGATCTGGATGAAGAAGAAGTAAAACCGTATTTCAAGCTGGAGAACGTCAGAGACGGGGCGTTTGAAGTGGCCCGCAAACTTTATGGCATTAGGTTCAAGGAAGTCGATGTGCCGGTCTACCACCCGGACGTGGTTGCGTACGAGGTGACTGATGCCGATGGCTCAATCATTGGTATTTTTCTGTTTGATTTTTTTATGCGTCCCTCCAAGCAAGGTGGCGCGTGGATGAGCGACTTTCGTTGCCAATCTAATCTGGATGAATACGTGCGTCCGGTGATCGTTAACTGTTGTAACTTTCCCAAATCGGACCTTTGTCTTCTTGGCATGGATGAAGTGCGAACGTTGTTCCATGAATTTGGCCATGGATTGCATGGTCTGCTTAGCAAGGTTCGATACCCAAGGCTCTCGGGTACCAATGTGAAGCAGGACTTTGTTGAGTTGCCGTCCCAGATCATGGAGCACTGGGCGCTTGAACCAGAAGTTTTAAAGTCCTATGCGATTCATCATGACACCGGTGAGCCGATCCCTGATGAGCTGATCGGTAAGTTAAAAACAGCGCAAACATTCAACCAGGGCTTTGCCACAACAGAGTATCTGGCTGCCTGTTACCTGGATCTTGCGTGGCACACGCAGACAGGGAAGGCGCCGGAGGACGTCGATGGCTTTGAGCGCAAGGCCATGGAAGACATTCATAAAATCAAGATGGTAGATCCGCGATACCGGTCAGCGTACTTCAGGCACGTCTTTGAAGGTGAGCATTATTCCGCCGGCTATTACGTTTATATCTGGGCAGAGGTACTGGATGCCGATGGCTTTGAAGCGTTCAAGCAAAAAGGCATATTTGATCAGGAAACCGCTCGATCCTTCAGATCAAACATTCTGGAGAAGGGCGGCACGGTGCCGCCTATGGAGCTATATCGGAAGTTTCGCGGACGTGACCCAGACGTAGCGCCGCTACTGAAAAATCGCGGACTTATATAAGGCCTGATATAACGTCTTATATAAAGATAATCCCAACCACAAAAGAGAGAAACCTATGGCAGATTTACCTGCAAACTTGCCTGGCTGGATAAGCCAACATATTGAACAGTACCTGAGCGATCCGGAGGCGGCTCACATGTGGGATTCATCTTCGCTCGGCGGTCCAGGGATATTACCGACATTGCTGTTGACGACGAAGGGCCGAAAATCGGGCGAGCAAAAGATGTTGCCGTTAATTTACAAAAAAGTGGGTGATGTCTACGTGGTGATTGCGTCCAAGGGTGGTGCGCCCACTCACCCTGCCTGGTATCTCAATCTGCAGGCGACTGCAGATTGTGAAATTCAGGTCGGTACCTTGGGTCTTGCGGTGACGGCCAGGGATGCAGCCGGTGATGAGCGGCAAGCGCTTTGGGATCAGTTGGCCGAAGTGTATCCGCCCTACATTGCTTATCAGCAAACTGCCGGCGATCGGGTCATCCCGGTGGTTGTGCTGCAACCGCGCTAAAGAGATTTTTAACCTGTCATTTGTACCGGTCTGGCAAGATCTCAAACGTCGATGTTTGGTGCCAAATTGATATTGCTGGTATCAGGCGCTGCCGGTGCAGGGGGCTGCGGCGGTTCGTTTGCCAGTAACGCTGCGCCGGCGATCGCAAGTGTTATGCCAGTGGTGCTTGGGTGGAGGCGTGCTTTTTCTTTCGGGAGTGTTTCCAGTAACGCGCCCGGCGCATCTAAACTGAAGTCGGGTACCGCTACTTTGGATATGTGCTGATCTGGGTGCTCTACAAGTGCCGTCCCGTCATTGTCTTTAATGCTGAACTCGGAGAGATCCATGGTTATCACAATGGGGTCGGCTGGTTCGACCAAAGGGGTGCCGTCGTTCTCTGCGACCGATAATCTGCTTAGGTCGATTTCTGGACTTGCGACCTTGGGAACAGGGTCGAATAAATCGCCTTCATTCAGCGCGAGAGTAATACCTGAAGTGTCGACGACGAGCACTTCTGATACGGCCCTTTCTGCTGCGGCGCTTTTTGATGCGGTCCTTTCTGATTCAGGCAGTTCCGATACAGACACTTCTGATGACAGTGCTTCGGCGGTAAGTTGTTGCGTTGGTGGTTGATCTGCGGTGTGAAATGCGGGTACATGGCCGGTGTTCCTGGATGCAGCCTTGACGACCCTGATACCGACATCAGCACCGACTTTCCTTAGGGCTTTGCCGTACCTTGTAGCTTCGGCTCGGTCAGTGGTTTTTTTAAGGACGATTTGTTTGCCTGAAAACAACGCAGCAGTCTTTTCTATATCTGTCTTTAGTAGTTTTGCCAGCTGCGACTTGACCGCATCCGCGGTAAAACCTTCTACGATTGCGCCTTTGAAAACGATGGCATAAATTTCGCCGCTCATCCGAGCACCTGCACCTGAAACGTATTGTCATAGTAGTCGAAATTGCGGCGATTCACAGCCAGCCTATCGCGTCGCCGCAATCGCGCGCGTCTACCCTATAATGAAATCGCAAACGACTGATCCGGCGCTGCGCCGTGCAACACTTCCTGGTAGGTTTCC
>JABIVN010000181.1 GCA_018667205.1 Gammaproteobacteria bacterium
ACATATTCTACGGTCCCCGGGTAACCTGCCATGATCGACATCGTTTCACGGATGCCGTCTTCAATTCGTTTGGCGATTTCAATTTCACCGGCACGCGTTAACAGAGGCACTGTTCCCATCTCACGCATATACATGCGGACAGGGTCCATCGTCTTGCCAACAACACTTTCAATGCCACCAATGGTTTGATCTTCATTCTCGGCTATGTCATCCGATGCCGCCTTCAGCGAGGCAGGATCGGGTGCCGCTTCGTAAACAGAAACACCCATCTCTTCGAACATTAAAACAATGCTTTCGAACTCGTCGGTTTCTTCAATACTTTCAGGCAGCGCTTCAGTCAACTGGTCGTAAGTGAGATAGCCCTGCTCTTTTCCAGTATCGATCAGGACCTTCAGCTTCGATTCTTCTGCCTCAGTCTCGTCTTCGTCCTCAGACTTTTCTTTCTTGCCGGCCAGTTCTTCCAAAGCATCAAGTTCGTCCGTCGTGTCTTCAAGGTTATCGTCATCAAGTATCGTGTCGAAATCACCTTCACTCGAATTAGTCATAGGGTGTAAACTCCGTTAAAAACAGCGTATGTTTAGTGGGTGGTCTTTTATCCCGTACCTAGCAGTGCCGCCTACTATTCGTATGCGGACACTACAACGCGACAAATGAACGTGATAAATCGACCCTCGTTTCTGATGAACGATATCTCCAGGTAACATTATAGACAGTTCACTCGGTTCGCCCGGTGCGTCTAATCTCGTAGCAGGTAAGGTCTGAAGCTACATTATACATTTTATCGTAGGTTGGATGTCTACAACTGAACCGCAATAAATCAGGTTTTTAAAAAAAAACCTGTCCTTTCGTCGCTTATTTTCAAGAACTGACCTCCTGCAAGTCCACGTTCGACAATAAGCTATAGGGCGAAGACGATTTTCACCTATCGTTTCTATAACGCTATCCGAGGCCTATAGACGCGGATTTCAAGTCAAAACACAAGAAAAGCCATCATGAAAAAAAATCAGGCGGGCATTTTCGCCGATTTCAGTAACTTTTCTTTTCTGAATTCAGCAGCTTAGACGCGAAGGCTCAATGTCAAGGCAATAGCGGCGCAGGAACCTCCATTTTTCGACCCTTTAATTTAGCAATGGCTGGGAGTATATTGTTTCACCTCGCTAGCTGAAGCTGTATTTATATACAGTATTGTCCTCGGCAGGATGGATGCGCTTACAGCTTCGCTAGCCGAGACCAACATAATGTCAGCCTTCTTTATAAAACACCCCCTCTCTTGCGAGCACGTTCCGTTAAGCCTTTATTTACGTCCAATTGCGTACAACTTAACAACGTTTATGTTGCAATTATCTAGAAGCTTGCCGTGGCGCGAGCTCTGGTTACTCAGGCGGCACAACCACTCGCGACAAAACACCGTTCCAGTCAAATTCAGTATCACCGATGACGTAGAAAAACGGATTTAGAATGTTGTCTTTTGTGTTATACCTCAGCGCTTTCAACTCGATATCTACCACTTTGCCACCCGCAGCTTCCACCACTGCCTGCGCAGCCGCAGTATCCCATTCCGAGGTAGGCGCGAGCCTAGGATATAAATCCGCCGCTCCTTCCGCAATTAAGCAAAGTTTCAGCGAGCTCCCCATGTTAGCGGTGTCGATCGAGTCGAAATTTTTTCTAAGAACACTAAGGCACGCTTGTAGCGCTTCGCCACCGTGTCTGCGACTGGCAACGACAGTTAGTGAGGCGCGGTCCAGCTTTCTAACTTGAATTGGCCGGGTTTCCCCCCCCCGTGTCACCGTCGCCATCCCCTCGTGCTGATCACCCGTGTACATGACGTCTTTCACTGGAACGAACACAACCCCTGCCATCGGGACGCCTTTTTCTATCAGCGCAATATTGACGGTGAACTCACCATTGCGATTGATAAACTCCTTGGTACCGTCCAGCGGATCAACCAGGAAATAACGGTCCCAAGAGGATCGCTCGGCAAAGCTAATGCCATCAGACTCCTCTGACAAAACGGGAATACCCGGCGCCTTCGCCTGCAGTCCGTCCACGATAATGTTGTGGGCGGCAAGATCTGCCCGCGTCAGAGGGGAGTCATCTAACTTAATTTGCACACCAAAATCTTCGTCACCGTAAACCTGCAGAATGGCGGCGCCCGCGTCGCGTGCAACGGCACACATTACCTTCATCAACTCAGTCAAAATTGCATACCCATTGTCATTGAGGGTGGATTGAACAATATACGAGAATCAATCTCAACTGGGATAGAATGAACGCGGTTTATACTAGAGCCGCTGAGGGCTCTAATACGACAAGGATTCACATGACGGGTGTCAGACTAGACAAGTGGCTTTGGGCAGCTCGATTTTTTAAAACGAGGGCAAAATCCAAGGAAGCAATCGACGGGGGCAAGATCCACCTGGGTGGGCACCGGTGCAAACCCAGTAAAGAGGTCGTCGCCGGGGACATATTAAACATTACCCAGGGTTTTGATGAAAAAATCATCATAGTGCAACAAGTTTCGGAGAAACGAGGGTCTGCGACCATTGCCCAGGGCTTGTATGAAGAAACCGCCGAAAGTGAGACAAAGAGATTACTTTTAACGGAACAACGAAAAGCTGCTGGTGCTCATATTATGTCTGAGGGTCGACCCACAAAGAAAAACCGGCGCCTGATTCACCAGTTCCGTGATAAAAACCGGTAGTGAACAAATGAGAACCGGAATATGACAAATTCCTACAGAAACGGTAAACGACATTCCCCACAACCCTTCAGATTTGGCATAATCGCGACATCTCTCACAGGCATCATAAATCTTGGAACCACAACCTAGCGACTTTGGCCAAAAAGGCTTTGAAACGCCCACCGACATTGCAATCGGAGCATTGGTATTCCCGACCCGTCTCCGAGCTTGTCGTCACCCACGGAACCCATCATGATGTTCCTGACGAAGTCGAGTAGAGCAGTCGCGCACAAACCCATCGAAAGCTCTGGAAGCTCAAAGTCAATGATGGCATCACTAATCCCAGTTCTAAGCTAAACTAAACTCATAAAATGCAGTCGATACATTTACCATTAAGTTCAGCACTAAAAAAAGCCAGCAAGCTGAATCCAAGCCTGCTCGTTTTTAATCACGGTATCGAAAGAGAAGCGCTTCGGGTGACATCTCAGGGCAACCTTGCGACAACTCCCCACCCTGATTTTCTTGGTGGCAAACTGACCCACCCCAAGGTGACCACCGATTTCTCAGAATCCCAGCTCGAGCTCATCACCCCCGTGCACCAGTCACCTGCAGCGGCACTGAATGAACTAGACGAGGTGCATCGATATATTTACTCAGGGCTACAGGACGAATTACTTTGGTCCGCCAGCATGCCGTGTCTCCTTAAAGCCGATGATGATATTCCTCTGGCGTATTACGGCGAGTCCAATCTAGGCAAACTGAAGAAAACGTATCGCAGTGGTCTGGGATATCGCTATGGTCGTGGGATGCAAACCATCTGCGCAGTTCATTACAACTTTTCTTTCCCGGACAACTTTCTGGATTGGTTACATACCGCCGAGCAATCGACGGAGACTATCGCTGCATTTCGTAATCGGCGGTATTTCGACCTGATGCGGAATTTCAGGCGCTACTCATGGTTACTGACCTACCTTTTCGGCGCATCTCCTGCGGTCTGCAATTCCTTCCTGAAAGGGAAACAGCATTCACTGCTACCTTTCGACGAAGCGACTGCTTTCCTGCCAAACGCCACTTCTCTTAGAAGCGGCAACCTGGGTTACCAAAGTAATACTCAGACAGAGAACATGGAGATCTGTTACAACGGCCTTGAAAACTACGTATCAACACTGGCCAATGCAATCTGTACTGAACACGCACCGTATCAAGACATCGGCCTACAGGTTGATCACGAGTACCGACAGGTCAACACCAACATACTGCAGTCCGAAGCGGAGTTTTATTCATCCATTAGGGCGAAACGGGTACCGGGTAAAGGTGAGAAT
>JABIVN010000020.1 GCA_018667205.1 Gammaproteobacteria bacterium
CTTCACCCTCAGGGCGTTTAGCCAACCGAAGTTGGGAATTGGTTCCAATTTTCATTTCGACACTCCTTTAATCAACGCGATAGATTGGGCAACGGGATAATTCGCAACATGATGATCAGCGAACCGTGAACCAATACTAGCCCTGTCTTCGCCATCGTCTGCAAACGATAGCGCAAGTTGGCCCTTGCCTTTAAGGTAAAAATCGTCCCCGCCCGCCAATAGACAGTTAGGTACATCAAGCAACCGGACTCGCGTATAACCATCACGAATATCGGGGCTACAGCCCTTGTCCATCCGGTAAAGATACTGATTTAGCCTAATCAAACTAGCTTTTGGCCTCGCGTCACGCCAGGTGAGCCTGCAGGGTTTTAAGTAAATTGTTCATTACAGTATCCTCTTTGTACCTTTGTTAAGTCATCAGAATACATTATATCTGGAGTTAACTACATAAATAGATGGAGTCAACTACATTAATATGTCACTATTACCCTGCGTCGCCAGAAGAGCAGTTTGTGACATTTTCCGCCGGATTATTCTTGCCTCCTCAACCCTTTACTTTAAGGCGAGTTGACTCCATGTCCCCTTACTGGGAAACATGAATACCAGGAGACAAACAAACTACCGCAGATGATTCGGTCCCCCGAGGCGGTCTTGGGCATTTAGATTAGCCTGAGACCGCCTTTTTTTATAATAGGGACAGGCTAACCGAGTTAGCCTGTTAGCAAGACAAACGTTACGACAATCTGGTAGTAATCACGTCCAACATCGGAAGAAAAATGTCGTCGAGTAGCGTCGATAGCGCTTTTGGCGCGGAGCCGAACCTGGCTATGACCAATTCATTTGCAGGATCCACATATAAGACCTGACCATGGGCACCCCGGGCCACAGCGCAATTTCTGTCGGGTAAGTGACGAATCCACCACTGCGATTTATACGACCAACCCGGCAAAGTCTTATAGCCGGCTTTAGCGAACAAACCCTGGTCCCCACCAAGCAGGACCTTGTCAATGACCGCAGCGGGTATCACCTGCTTACGCTCTATGACGCCTCCTGTTCTAACGAGTTCACCAAATCTGGCAAAATCTCGCAACGTAAATCCACTGGATGATTCAGCCCCGCCCGGATCCATGATGTAGTACCCGTCGTGCTCAGCGCCAATATGCTGCCAAACCCGCTCTGATAATTGCGTCGTCAGGTCCTGCATCCCAGACCGACGGAGAATCCAGCCAAGAACAAATATATTAGGTTCACGATAAGCGAATGCCTCGCCATGACGCCCTGCTTTTTTTACGTTAGGGAGAACATCGGCGACCAGTTCAAACTCATTGATACTCGAGGGCGGGGACATGCCGGTTGCACGGTGAAATCGCCAAATTTCAGACTCCGGATCAAGGTAATCTTCGTGAAACTCCATACCGATAAGCATATCCAGGACTTGTTGCACGGTCGCATCACCGTATGCTGAGTCGATCAATTCTGGAATGATCGCAAGAACCAAAGCATTTGCGTCCAGTTTTCCCTCATGGATTAGACTTTCGGCTAGTATGCCAACAAAAGACTTATTAGCTGATTGGGTAATGTGGCGAACGTCTGGCGCACAAGCGCCAAAGTATTCCTCGTACACCACTTCACCCCCATGAAGCACGAGCAAACCATCGGTGTAACTTTGTTCAAGTGCATCATCCCAACAAAGCTCGGTTCCGTTCAGCGTTACTATCATCAGGTCGTCAAACATCTGCAGCTTTTGGGGCAACGCGCAACAAGGACCGGCCCCACGCCAGACCCGCTTCGTTGGCATAAGTTCGTCAATATGACTAAGGCTCCAGCGCAGCTGCGGCCAGGCGTAGAAAAATTTTCCCGCAAAGCGAACCGCTTTTTCATGAGGGGGTGGGAAGCCCTTCATCCAGTTCAATTTTCCAGGGTCGTGAACGTTGCTTTTAGGCGTCTTGTTCATTGTCTTAATACCTCCATAGGAAAAATGTCCCACCTCATTAACACGTGTGTACCGGCAGAAAATCTGACAGGCTACGCATTAACCGGTTTGGGGGCTGGCAAACCTGTTTTGATACCTCAGGGCAAGACAATAGCCTTAGACTCAACAAGTTCGCCCAGACCGAAACGCGATACCTCTTCAAGAATCGCGCTGGCATCGCCGCCGGCAACTGATGCCGCGGTTCCAGCATGGATTTTTGATCTAGAAACCCATGCGCCGGGCCCCGTCGTAAGTAATTCGCCGATCCCCGCGTGCGGTCTTGTAACCATGAGCCCTCTATCCTGATTCGACGTGTCCGAACAGAAATCTTCGATCCAAGTGAGCTTGTGAGCGGCACTTTTCCTTGTCGTCAGTTGCCACACTGCGCCTTCCAGTTTTCGCGCAAGGCACCATCGTTCGATCGATGATGCTAGCGCCTCACCCTCATTCAGACCTACAATTGTTGGGATACCTGATGTCTCGCTGGCGCCTAAAAACAGCCAGCCATCGGCACACTGATACAACCGCTGAAAACTAGAGGCACCTCGCGAGTCTAGTCCTGTGGGTTCGTCCCAAATTTTCCCCGCGTAATCAATTAGATGTGCAGATTGAAGCGTACCGGCGGTTCGGGCAAGCGCCGACGTAACGTGTTGTCCCTTGCCTGTCGAGGCTTTAACAATTAACGCGAGCACGACACCAAAAGCACCGGCGAACCCTGTCCCATAGTCGTTCACAACCCCATAGGGCCAAAGAATCGGCTTGTCGAGGCCACCAAATCTAGTTTGCATACCCGTCAGTGCTTGCACGACTTCTTCATAGCCAGGTTGATACTCCCAAGGGCCCTGATCGCCGAAAGC
>JABIVN010000021.1 GCA_018667205.1 Gammaproteobacteria bacterium
ACTGGCCTGATTGAGTGTCTTTGTCGCTTTGCCAGGATAAACGGACAATCAATCCCTTGGACTCGTCGTCTTGTACCCAGCGGATTTTTGTCGACCAATCGTAGTCATTACCTATTTCTATCCATGATGTACCTTGCAACATCTCAAGGCCCATAAAGATCTGTTCACGATCGTATGTGGCCGTAGGGTTGCCAGAATAAAAGTTGGCGGTGATCACGTCGCCTTTTTGATACTTTCTCTTGGCGAGAGGAATCGCGATGTCTTGATGGATTCTTTTGCCAGATCTATCGCCCGAGGCTCCCGCACTACCATCATATAGATGCTGAGCTGGCGATTTATCGCGCCAGTCGTCATAGGCTATAGTTTGATCGACGACTTCATTATTTTTTAAAGCAGAGGCAAGCTCTGCTACCACTTGTTGGTATGCAGGTAGGGTCCAACGGCCATGCAATGTATGGCCGCCTTCATACTGTTGAAGAAAATATTCTTCCGGGGTAGTCACGTAACCAGCATATCCGTTTGAGTAACCCGCGAGTATCACGTGAGTAGTCCAATCGCCAAGATACGTCTGCACTGTTTCTCTAAGTCTACGACCTGCCATCGTGGTGATTTCGGTTGGAAGCGCGAGGATCGCAACCTGCCCTATTCGGGCAATAGTTATCGAGCGGATTTGTGATTGCAGTGGCGGGTTGCCGGCCCCCGTCACAAACAATATTGCCTTGGGTGATTGGCATTCCCTAACAGATTCAGTCCATTTCGGGGCATCAATCAGCACGCCAATTAAAAAATCCAGAAAAATATTCTGCTCGGTCATGCCCTCGCTAAACAGAAAGTGACCACCGCCGTCTTCAGTGGACCCACCGGCAAAGGAGTACCCGTAGGCTGACGGACAGGTGCGTTGTTCACCAGCACCCGTGAACTCACCCCTTACCTCATATTGCGACATATCGATATATATCTGACGACTATCGAGATCGCCCTTTAGCAGTTCAGACGCATTTTCAAAGAGCGTGAGTGCAACGTCAGCTTGGCGCTCGCCGATTATTTTCGTGCTGTCGAAATCGTCTTCACCGGGTCCCGTATTGTCCAGATTTAGATTCGGGGTCACGTCTCCTGCATTACTTTGGGCGAAGGCCGCAACAAATTCGTTGTTTCCACTATACGTGACACCCTTTTTTCTTTCGATATTCAGAGACGCGTATCCCTTGTGGTCCCCAGAGATCAATCTATTAAAAAACGTCATAGACGTGGGATGAACAGGCAACCAGTTGATCATGCCAATATCGCCCGTGTCATCGACGAACTTCAGCAAGGTCATATCTTTGTCAATAGTATCGGCATAGGCTTGACGCTCTAACACTGAATTCTGCTCGTAAGCAATCAGCGAGCGGTTAATACCCGCATTCTCTACACGGCCTTTGTTAACGTAAATATTACCCGGCTGAAGGTCCTTATGGGCTTTGGTAATAGCCTCCACGATACCTGCCACGATATTGTCGAAATGTTCTGGATAAAAACCACCATCAAGACCATTGTCAGAGCGAGAGTGCCAATAACCACTCGGCGTCGAGTGAGTGTGGGTAGCGCTTAAGATGACATTGCCGAGCTGATATGAATCGCCAAATTGTTGTTGTAAGCGATCCAGAACCTCGAGTGTGATGTGATGTTCAATGCTGCCGATATCCACACTAACGAAGGCGATACGTTTGGCTCTATCACTATCGGCGATAATAAATGCCCGCGCACTCTGCCGAATGTGAAGCCCTTCTGAAATTTGATCCTGCCTACCAAAACCCCAAAGTTGAACACCAAATGCCGGGCCAGTGACATCAGCCATACCACGCCCGATGACGAACTCGTAGGGCTCTTCACTACGGGCATTTAGCGAGCTAATCAATGTAACGATCAATAGTGCTAACGCAATTTTCATTATGGTTCTCTCACTTGAAGCTCTTGCTTCATCATCACCCACCCATCGCCCTTCTACCAGAACGGTATACCAGAGCGATTTACCAGACCCTTGCCATCCCCAGGTATCGATCCGGGACTATTAGCTGGTGATCCTTAACGGTATGGGCGACAACACGCCAGATGCCGCATGGCCTGATGCTCTCGGGGAGTTACGGCTTCGCTCTCGGCTAGTCCGGTTATATCGAAGCAGGGACTGTTAAAGTGCTCCAGTTTTAACGGGCTGAATTACACCGCGATTTGTGCAAAGATGGTACCTTTTTTGAGACCCCTTCTGGGGTCCGCTCACAGAAGCAGCACCGTCAATCGGAGACTTTTAAATGTTCATTCTAAAGCGGATCGGGGTCATTGGCCTGTGGTTACTACTAATTTTTACAACAGCCGTCGTAACGGCTGCCTTCAAACAGCGTTTTGAAGATGGCCCAAACCGAGTTTTTTCTGGTGGGCCTTTAATCTCTGGTGAGTTGTACCTGGGCGCCGAGCCGGACTGGCAGTTTGTTAACGACATTTCAACGATCGAACTGCAATTGCTGAGTCCGGCGCAGTCACGACGGATTTGGGTTGCCTCGGTTGATGGGAAAATGTATGTCTGGTCAGGATATATGAACAGTTTTGTTGGCCAGATATGGAAAAGTTGGCCCGGGCAGGCCGAACGTGATGGTCGTGTGGTCGTTCGCATCGACGGCACCCGCTACGAACGACGATTAGTGAGGATTAAGACTGGTGCAGTGCTGGATGAACTGATGGCGGTTGTCAGTGAAAAGTATCCTTCAAGGTCGTCGGGCGCTGCTGTTGAATCAGGCGATGTCTGGGTCTTCGAGGTTGCACCACGCGTCACCGCGAACACCGCTGTAGGAGTAGAGTCATGAATAACGTATTCGTCCGTATTGGCTTGGTCGTGATCGCCACGGCGTTAAGTGTCTGGATTGTTCCCGGCATTGATGATGCCGTAGAGTCGGTGTTTCAAATTATTGTCCTTGTTGCTTCGACCTAACCGGTACTGCGTTCACGCTATCTCGAGCTCGCGGTATGGCGTCAATACCAACCGCGATAACGAGTTGGGCAAAAGCGCTGAAGCGTATTTTTGAAAAGATCATAAAAACGATTACGCTTAGATGTTGAGCGTCATTCCGCGTAAGGACTCGCAAGCTAGTTCCCACCTCTTTTCAAAAAAATATAACCCGCAAGTGTGTGTCACCGTTTAGAAAGTTGCTACTATCGGCCCACGTCTAGCCTATCGGGGTTTCCTTTCGAAAGCTCAAAGGCTAACGAACCGACACTTAAAGGCACCAGGGCTTATCATCCCAACAGAGAAAACCACCATGTCATCTATAAAAGAACCCGCCCTAACAACCACCCCTACTAATCGGGAAGCCAACTATGTGCTGGCGGTACTGTTCGTTGTCATCATGCTCAATTTTCTCGACAGGCAGGTTATCTCGATCGTCGCGGAACCGATCAAACAGGAAATGGGACTTACTGACAAACAGATCGGATTGATGACAGGGCTCTCTTTCGCCCTCTTCTATACAACGCTTGCTATTCCTGTCGCGCTCCTCGCGGACAATTGGCATCGAAGTCGAATTATTGCCATCGCCATTGGTATTTGGTCGGTGATGACAATGCTGTGCGGGACGGCAAGTAATTTTGTCCAACTTTTTCTAGCGCGCGTGGGTGTTGGCATTGGTGAGTCTGCATCTGGACCAGCCTCACACTCTTTGATCGCTGACTACTTCCCCCCGGAACGTCGCGCCAGCGCCATGGGTGTCTACGGCGCCGCTGTACCTCTAGGCGCTTTCATCGCACTCGCCGGTGGCGGATGGGTCGTCGAGAACTTTGACTGGCGAATTGCATTCTTTATTGCTGGCGTTCCAGGACTTATTGTCGCGCTTGTCGTTTGGTGGACCGTCAGAGAACCTCGCGGCCACGTCAGTTTAAGAGAAGCTTTTAAACCCCAACTCGATCAGCAAACGCTCAAAGAGGCACTAAGCGAACTATGGTCCAAACCGATCTACTGGCATCTGGTGATGTCGGGCATTCTTATTCAGTTCGTTTCCTACGGCACTGCTGCATTCTACGGCAGCCTCTATGTACGAGTGTTTGGCATCGGCTACGGCGATCTCGGCCTGAAACTCGGTCTCATGGTAGCTATTGCCGGCATGTCGGGCGCCTGGTTAGGTGGCAAGGCAGGTGACAGGTTCGACAAAGACCGGCCGGGGACGTCACTAAAGCTTGTCACGGCAACTTTCCTTCTGGCTGTTCCCTGCACATTCGCTGCGGTTAATGTCGCCAACATCAATCTATCTATCGGCTTGCTAGGAATGACCACATTTGCTGCCACGTTCTATTACGGTCCAAACTTTTCGTTGATTCAATCACTCGCAGGTGATCGAACAAGAGCGATGGCAGTTGCCATCTACCTGCTATTCAGCGGCTTGATAGGGCTTGGTTTCGGACCCCTGTTTGTGGGCGCGGTATCTGACTATATTTCCGGTGGTGACCCCACGCTCGAAGCAAATGGGATTCGTGGCGGCGTCGCGACAATAGCTCTCTTTAACATCTGGACGGCGTTTCATTTCTGGCGAGCTCAACGGTTGGTAAGAATGGCTCAGTAGGAACATCGGGCCTATTGGCGACAAGATAGCCCTACGGGCTCCCTTACGGGGGCCTTTCAGGGAGCCTTTCAGGGG
>JABIVN010000003.1 GCA_018667205.1 Gammaproteobacteria bacterium
CCAGGAAAAATTGTGCAATCGCTCAAGGAAGTCGGGGTGCAGAACCCGGTTATCATGCTTGATGAAATTGACAAGGTTGGCGCTGCTTATCAGGGAGACCCGGCTTCGGCATTGCTGGAAGTGCTTGACCCGGAACAGAACGCGGCGTTTCTAGACCACTATTTGGACCTGCGAGTTGATCTGTCTAAAGTACTTTTTGTTTGCACGGCGAACCAGCTAGATACCATCCCGGGACCGCTACTGGACCGTATGGAAGTGATCAGGCTCGCGGGTTACCTAACGTCAGAAAAGCTTGGTATTGCTAAAAAGCACTTATGGAAGCGGCAACTTGAGCGTGCTCGCGTGCCGCTAAGCAAGTTAAGGATATCAAGCGCAGCGCTGAAAATGGTGATCGAAGGCTACGCAAGAGAGGCGGGTGTTCGAAACCTTGACAAGCAGCTTAGCCGGATCGTTAGGAACTCTATCGTTCACCTTTTGGAAAAAACCAAAGAAAAAATATTTATTGGTACAAAAGAAGTGGCGGAAATCCTGGGCGCACCCGTATTTCGTAAGCAAAGTCCAAGAAGGGGTGTCGGTGTGGTAAACGGATTGGCCTGGACCTCGATGGGCGGCACAACACTTGCGGTGGAAGCATCGGTCGTTCACGACAGCAGCCGAGGCTTCAAACAGACTGGGCAGTTGGGTAGCGTTATGCAGGAGTCAGCAGAAATCGCCTACAGCTATGTGGCTGGAAACCTGAAACACCTGGGGATCGCCGAAACCTTCTTTGACACGGCAATGATCCACCTGCATGTTCCGGAAGGCGCAACGCCGAAGGACGGTCCAAGCGCCGGAGTAACAATGGCATCATCATTAACGTCACTGGCCCTAGGTAAGCCAATTATCCGCAATGTAGCGATGACCGGTGAGTTAACGCTGACGGGTAAAGTGCTTCCCGTTGGCGGGGTCAAAGAAAAGGTTATTGCTGCCAAAAGGGCAGGAATAGCAGAAGTAATACTACCGGCGGACAACGAGCGGGACTATGACGAGATGCCTGATTACCTGAAGGAAAACCTTAAGGTTCATTTCGCTTCAGACTACCAGGATGTCGCACAAATTTTGTTCAGCTAAGCGTTCACGTGCCTGATCAGGGCAGGTGCCGGATTTGGATAGCTTCAATACCCGTGCCTGCCAACACGTCGGAGATCACAACGACTTTATCGTTGCTTTGCAATCCGGCGCGCTCTTTCAGGACGTCAAAAGAGGTTTGCAGGGTCTTTTCAGGGTCGGAACTGAATGCCGTTCGGTAAGGTGTTAGGTTCCGATTAAGAATTAGCCGGCGTCTGGTCTGGGAATCGTTGGTAAAGGCAAAGATCCTGGTTTTCTGTGGATGACAATTGGTCACATAATCAGCCATCAAACCACGCCGGGTAATGACGACAATCCCTTTGGCGCCCAGGGTTTCGGCAAGCTGAACCGCGGTCACCGCCAGGCTCTGCTTGTCATTCGTTTCTTTCAGTTGCTTGGTAAATCCAAGGCCTGTGAATGATTCGGTTGCTTCAGCGATCTCGCCGAGTTGTTCCACGCACCGGACAGGGTGCTTGCCTACCGTGGTCTCGCCGGACAACATTACGGCATCGACTTCTTCGTAGATCGCATTGGCGACGTCTGTGACTTCAGCTCTGGTCGGTATCGGGTTTACGATCATCGATTCCAGAAGGTGGGTGGCGACAATGACTCGCTTGCCCGCTTCAGCACACAACTGAACAATCCGCCTTTGCACATTAGGCAGTTCCGCCACGTTGATCTCTACACCAAGGTCACCCCGTGCGACCATTATTCCGTCTGCCGCTTCAATGATTTCGTTAATGTTTTTTACGCCTGACTGATCTTCAATTTTGGCGATAATTTTGATCTTGCCTGCCTTGTCGCCCATCAACTCTTTAAGTTCAAGAATGTCCTTCGCCTCGCGGACAAAGGAAAGTGCAATGAAGTCGACCTGCTGTTCAATACCAAAAAGGATGTCAGCGCGATCCTTCTTTGTAATGGCTGGCAGGTTAACCCTTATACCAGGCAAATTGACATGTCTTTTACTCTTGAGGATTCCACCGTCTATGACCCTGCAGTCCATGGTGGAATTCTCATTCTTCTTCAGGACTTGCAGATTAATGATGCCGTTATCCACAGTAATTCTGTCACCGACGTCTACCGTGTTCATTAAATCGTCGTAGTTAATGTGAAAGGATGATTCTTCGACATCAATACTGTCGCGGACACTGATCGTGATCACGGAGCCATTTTTAAGTTCCAGGTCATTCGCAATATCCCCCGTTCTGATTTCAGGGCCTTGTGTATCTAGCAGCACTGCGACGGGTGTGTTTGCTTTACGGTTCAGGGTCCGCACTGACTTGATGACTTGTGCTGCTGCTTCGTGGGTGCCGTGGGACATGTTGAG
>JABIVN010000182.1 GCA_018667205.1 Gammaproteobacteria bacterium
ATAAAGATGTGAGGCCCCCTAAGTTTCTTGGATGCCGGTTAAGCTTTTATTTGTTTGATATTCATAGGCAGCCAGTCGCATAAGGCCGTTGCATTAGAGACGCATCTGTTAATCACCAAGTTATAGTGAAAGTTGTCGCGGAGATGTTTCTCATCACCAGGCACTCAAGGATGGACTGGCAAGCAGAACTTGGCTTTTAAAAGATAGGAAGTTTCCGGGATATTGGCGTTGAGTTATGCAACCGATACTCGTACGATCTGGCTCAGTAGGGAAGTGCGAGCATAAAGAAATCACATAACGAATGAATTAAGGGGTTGCTGTGAAAATAATCAGACCAGTCGGGACGCTATTGAGCATCTTTATCGCGTTTTCAGCAGTGGCGGAGACCACGCTAGAGGAAATTGTGGTCACGGCCCAACGTCGTGAGCAGTCTCTGCAGGAGGTGCCAGTGAGTGTGACGGCCTTCACGGGAGAGGCCATTGAGCGAAGGAACATCAAAAGCGCGACTGACTATTTGGCCCTGACACCGAATGTAAGCTTTACCGAGGATGGTCAGGCTGGCAGCCGTGGTTTAGGTATTTCTGTGCGCGGCGTGAATAATCTGGTTTCGGGCGAGAATGCTGTGGTTAATTCGATCGGTGTCTATCTAGACGGATTCAGTGTCGCATCTGTGCCCACACAGGTTGCTAACCCATTCTTGCCAGACATGGAGCGACTAGAGGTGCTGCGTGGTCCTCAAGGAACATACTTTGGCCGCAATGCCGTTGGCGGCGCGCTCAACATGGCGACGCGCAACCCTACCGATGAGTTTGGCTGGAAGATTCTTGCCGGTGGCGAATCTTACAAGGGCGCAAATGAGCAGCACAATGTCATGACAATGGTTAATCTTCCCGTGTCCGATGCTTTCGGGCTTCGGGGCCTTGCTTACTACGAAGAGAGCGGTGGTCTCGTGGATAATATTTGCCGACGCGGTGCAGACGCAGCTAATTGTCCCACTGCAGGGATTAATGGGTTCACGCCGAATGGCGCCAAAGACAGTGGTCATGAGCACCTTAACTTGAGGCTCAAGGCCTTATGGGAGATGAGTGCTGACACTCAGATTGCTCTTACGCTGATCTATGCAGACGAGGATCAGGGCCACGACGAAAATGTACCTTCAGGCATCATGGATCTAGACACTGTCGATTCGTTTGGCATTCAGACCGCAATCGACCCGGGAACTGGCTTCTGGCCTAACAATCGAAATGAGCTAAGTCACGACCTGGCAGAAAGCAATTCTAATGAAACCTCGGTTGCGATTCTTAATGTCTCCCATCAATGGAACGAAGCCTGGGTCTTGAAATCGACGACGGGCCTTATCAAGGCCACCCAGAAGCGACGTTTTGATAATGATGGCGTCGGCGGACTCGATGGCCTTGGACGTATAAATCAATATGAAGGCTCCTCTTGGAGTACTGAACTGCGCGCGGAGGGATCTTTCGACGCTATGGAGTTGGTCTTGGGCGCCATCTACTCAAGGGATCGCCAAGAGCAGCAAAACAATGTATTCGTCTCAACTGGCGCGGAATTGGGACACCAGTCCGTAGGAGGTGTGGGTATACTCCCGCCGTTTCCCGAAGGGCTCGGATTGTTGCTGAACGCCAAGAACCATGAGATTACAGGCCTGGCTTTGTTTGGCGATGTTACCTACCACGTCACCGACAGTTTGGATCTGATCGTGGGTGGCCGATTTAGCCGCGATGATGTGGAAAATGATCTCCGTGCATTCGGTATCGGGCCGACCTGTTGTTTTCCTGGTTCACCCGGCTATCCAGGCGCCCCTGGATTTGACTTCTACAACAGTTTTACTAACTCAGCGCGTCCGCTCACTGCGGCAGATGAAAAGTCCACTGATTTTGCGCCACGGGCTGGTATGCGATATCAGGTTAATTCGGATGTAAGTGTTTACGGCATCGTCTCGAAGGGTTACAAGGCTGGAGGCGCCAGCGTCGGCAACAACACCAATGCAGAGGGAGCGCCCGCATTCAACGTACCCTTTGACAAAGAGGAATTGTGGAACTACGAATTGGGCTTCAAGACGGAATTGGCCGATCAGCGGGTGCGAGTTAACGGATCTGTATTCCGTCTTGCCTGGAACGATTTGCAGTTTGAGTCGTTCCGTTTCCTGACACCAGGTGATTTGTCTACCAACTTTGAACAATCTGTCAACATCGACAAGGCTCAGGCAACTGGTTTCGAGTTGGAGGTGCTGGCCCGACCGGCGGCAGATTTCACCGTCAGCGCTTCACTTGGATGGCTTGACACCGAGATTACCCAGGCAGAACTAGTGGAGTTGACCGGTGGATTTCAGGTCAACCTCAGGGGGCTTGAACTACCGAAGGCGCCCAGACTGACAGCGAGTCTCACGGGCGAATACCGCTGGGCGCTGGGGGGTAACGACGCATGGGTTCGACTCGAGTATATCCGGCGCGACGGTCAGTATTCCGACATCGAAGGGTTAACCAACAAACAGACTCGTGGTCCGTCGCCCAATCAGGGCCTTGTAAGGCCTGTGGGTCCAGGGGAGTTCCCCTACCTGAGTCCTGACTATAGCCTGGTTAACCTTCGGGCCGGCTTCGATACAGAAAATATTCAGGTGGTTCTCTACGTTCAGAATCTTGCCGATGAAGAGTATTACACCGGTACGCAGGAAAACTTCGGAGCCAGCGGTATTCGCCTGCGGCCACATCCCCGTACCGTTGGTATAAGTGTCGGCTACATGGTGGGTGGTGCTCGATAACGCAAAAACAGAGGCACGGTGACGCGGTATCGCGCCACCGTCAATTTTTGCTCATAAACACCTATGATATCTCCAGATGCCCAGGTCGTAGCTGCTGCCATCGTGTGAGATAACTGGACCTCCAGCCGCTGCTTTCCGAAGGCCTTTGTTCAAAGGCATGACCCCTGGTAGCCACTATAGGA
>JABIVN010000183.1 GCA_018667205.1 Gammaproteobacteria bacterium
ACGACCAGCGATACCTGCAGCCAGCGATTCTGAAATACATAGACGAAGAAGCAGGACATGAGCTCTGGATTTTAGACGATATGGAAGCCTGTGGTATCGATAGAGGGCAGGCGGCAGGGCTTCCGGCATCGCATGAATCAGAGGTCATGGTGTCTTACCTTTACGACACGGTGAACAGGAAAAAACCACTCGGGATATTTGGAATGGTACTGGTGCTTGAAGGCACCAGTGCAGGACTAGCGACGGAAGTCGCGAAAATTGTGCGGCAGCAACTGGCGCTTCCCGCAGAGGCAATGTCATACCTGGAAAGCCACGGCAGACTAGACCAGCAACACCTGAAAGGGTTCGAAGGATTGATGGATAGCATTGAAGATCGAGATACGCAGGACGCCATTATTCATACCGCCGAAGCCGTCTACCGGTTATATGGGGATGTTTATCGGGCAATACCCGCTCAGGCTGAGATCTGGCGAGAAGTCCTGAGCTCTTCAACCAATGCTTCCTCAACCATTGTTTCCTCAACCATTAATTCCTCAACCATTGTTTCATCTGCAGGTGTCGCTTGAAAGATGATGATATGAGAATTGTTGCATGAACCTTGTCGGATCGAGGGTGCTGATCACCGGCGCGACTGGCGGCATAGGGTCGGCATTGGCCGACAAGCTTCGGGGGCAGGGTTGTGAGTTGCTTTTACATGGGCATTCAACACGGCAAACCTGCAACGAAAAGTTTGTGCGCGCTGATTTAAGGACGTCGGATGGGCTTACTCGTCTTGTCGATGCCGCTACGAATTTTAATATTAATGTTTTGATCAACAACTGCGGTGTGAACGATTTCGGTGCATTTGAAGAAGTTGATATTGATCGAATTCTTAACGTGAACGTGGTGGCGCCCATGCTATTAAGCCAGGCACTGTTACCTCATCTGCGAGCCCAAAAAGCGGCTGTTATTTACAACGTTGGTTCGACATTTGGGCAGATTGGGTACCCGGGATATGTGGCTTATTGTGCTTCAAAACACGCTATAAAAGGGTTCAATGATGCACTCGCGCGAGAGCTCGCGGACTCATCAATTCGTGTTCAATATCTTTCTCCCAGGGCTGTCGGTACTGATATGAATGGTGACGCTGCCAACGCGCTTAATGTTGAGCTGGGGAATGCAGTCGATACGCCATTCCAGGTCGCAGAAATCATTGCCAGGCAAATAACTCATGGTGATTCGCGAGTTCAGATTGGTTTTGTTGAATCGCTGCAGGTCAGTCTGAACGGTCTTTTCCCTGGCATCATCGATTCTGCTCTGGCGAAGCAACTTTGTCAGATCAAGCGATATTTTTAGTCTCTAATAGGAGATATTCTAATGAAACAATTGGTGACACTTTGTATTTTACTGTCGGTCTGCTCACCCGGGTTGGCAGCCACCTCGGTCTTACAGTTACAAAAAGATTGGGCGCTAGCGAACTACGCATTGCAGCGCGACGAACAGGTGCAGGCCTTCGAGCAACTAATCGATCAAGCGTCGAACGCAGTGGCGATGAAACCGGGCAGTGCCGAGTTGCTGATCTGGAAGGCTATTATCGAAAGCACCTATGCCGGGAAAACCAGTGGGCTTACCTCGCTGCGCCTGATTAAGTCGGCAAGGGCTGGCCTTGAGGAGGCGATGGAAATTGATCCGATGGCGCTTAATGGTTCCGCTTATACCAGTCTTGGTGCGCTCTACTACCAGGTGCCGTCGTGGCCGATCGCATTTGGTTCTTCGAAAAAGGCTCGTAGATTTCTCGAAAAGGCGATTGAAATTAATCCCAATGGTATTGATTCCAACTACTTCTACGGCGATTTTCTGATGGGGGAGAAAGATTATGTCTCTGCCCGGTTAGCGTTGAAGAAAGCGATGGAAGCACCTGCAAGGCCCGGCCGTGAACTTGCCGATTCAGGCCGGCGTGCAGAGATAGGTAAGTTACGCAGACAACTGGATGAACCTTAGAAGGCGTAGAATAGATCGATAAAGGGAGCAATTGACAAAGCTGCCCTTTCAGAACCTTCAAGCTGATTGTTGGATAGGTTATATTTTGTGCCGATCAGGTTTTTTCGATTTAAGAGATTGGTCACGCCAACCTCGAGCCTGAGCTTACCGTTGTTAAGTTCCCATTGTCTCGTCCCCTTTACGTCAATCGTAAGAGAATCAGTCAGACGGTGATCGTTACGAGTCGCCTTGTTTGCGTTTCCGAAAGCGTCCAATGTCAACTGGGTCGTCGGCCAGCCGCTGTGGTAGGTCGATTCAATCGCCAGTTGCCAATAACGAAATTGTCTAGACCAACCGATGTTCGCGGCATGTTTCTGGTCCGAGCTTCGACTGACCCTGTTGGTATCAATTGTTTCTTCCACCGCTGCACGGGTGTAGTTCAACCAGAATTCATTACCACGCCAATCTCCGGAAACTGACAGTTCGATGCCTTTAGCGGCGACCCGAGAGGGGTTAACCTGAGTTCTGTCTATCTGCAGTTCTGGCACGATCGAAAGTGGGTCGGCCAGGTTTTCGAAATAAAACGCCGGTTCATCGGTGACTTTTCTGTAAGCCTCTATCTTCAGTTCAAGGTGGTTGAACGACTGCTTGTAACTCAGAACATAATGGTTGGCTTTCTGTGGACGTTGGAAAAGCTGGATGCCGTCACTGGCGTTTAATTCATGGATTCCCTGAGCTTGGGAAAACCTTCCTAGTCCCACTCGAAGCTCTCCCGTTGAAGGAAAACGGTACAGTAAGTTGAGCCTCGGTGTTGTCTGTTTAGACCACCCATTTGAGAGGTAATCCTGAGTATCAATTCTGACGCCAGCCTCTACGTATAGCTGGAGCAACAGTCGACGTTTGTAAGACAAGAACGCCGCCATTTGTTGACCGCGTTCGGTTTTCTCAAATTGGCTGACCTCCGGTCGTTCAAAGTTAGAGATCGCCTTAAAACGGGGTTCGATCCGAAGTGCAGAGAGAAAGCCATACTCCGCGTCTAGATAACGATAGGATGCACCCACATTAAGCAGG
>JABIVN010000184.1 GCA_018667205.1 Gammaproteobacteria bacterium
CAAAAATTGGGTGCGACTGCAGCATGAATACGATTGTCTTTTCTTTGTTGCTGACTGGCATGCTCTGACGACTCACTATGAAGACCCAGAAGTCATCGAAGAGAGCGTTTGGCAGATGGTGATTGATTGGCTGGCGGCAGGCGTGAATCCTGGGTCTGCCTCCCTTTTTATTCAATCCCGCGTGCCAGAACACGCTGAACTGCACTTGATGTTGTCCATGATCACGCCACTATCCTGGGTGGAGCGGGTTCCCAGTTACAAGGACATGGTTTCCCGGTCCAAGGAACGCGACCTGGCAACCTACGGGTTTCTGGGCTATCCGGTGTTGCAGAGCGCAGACATTCTGATTTACCAGGCAGGTAATGTGCCAGTGGGGGCCGATCAGGTTCCACATGTGGAACTCACCCGTGAAATTGCGCGGCGGTTCAACCATATCTTCGGTCGTGACACCGGTTTTGAGGAAATGGCCGAAGAAGCGATCAAGAAACTTGGCCGCAAGAACGCAAAGATGTACCGGGAGCTTCGGCGTAACTACATGGAACGAGGCAACCAGGAATCTCTGGAGAAAGCTCGGGTGCTTATCCACGACCAACAGAACGTGTCGCTAGGTGACCGTGACCGTTTGTATGGATATCTTGAAGGCGGCGGAAAGGTGATTTTACCGGAACCGCATGCGCTACTTACCGCTGCTTCGGTAATGCCTGGGCTGGACGGCCAGAAGATGTCTAAATCCTATAACAACACCATTCAGTTGCGGGAAGATCCGGATTCGGTCAACAAAAAGATTAAAACAATGACGACGGACCCGGCGAGGGTGCGTCGGACTGACCCAGGTAACCCCGATGTCTGCCCTGTGTTCCAGCTTCACGAGATTTATTCAGACAACGATACTAAAACCTGGGTCAGGGAAGGATGTACTTCAGCTGGCATTGGTTGCATTGATTGTAAAAAACCATTGATTGATCAGGTGTTGGTGGAACAGGCGCCGATGCGCGAGCGCGCAAGACAATACGAGGAGAATCCGGACCTTGTCAAAACGATCGTCGCTGAAGGATGTGAAAAAGCACGCAGTATCGCAAAAGCAACCATGGAGGAAGTGCGGTCCGCCATGGGTTTAGGTTATCGGTAGGGTGATCTGATGGAAGAAACTTCCCCGGAGGAACAAAAAGCCAGCGTTTCAATCGTCCAGGTAGAGATGCCGTTTGCCGTCATCGAGGGAACACCGATGACCCAGGTCCCGGTTGACCTTTACATTCCCCCGGATGCGCTGGAAGTCATACTTGAAGCCTTTGAAGGGCCGCTTGACCTGTTGCTTTACCTGATCCGCAAGCAGAACCTCGATATACTCGAAATTAAGGTGTGGGAAATCACCACGCAGTACATGGCCTATATCGATTTGATGACTGAAGCGCAGTTTGAACTGGCTGCGGAGTACCTGGTTATGGCAGCCGTTCTGGCAGAAATAAAATCCCGCATGCTATTGCCCCGCCAGTCAGACGACGAGACCGACGAAGATGATCCGCGAGCGGAGCTTATTCGGAAATTGCAGGAGTATGAAAGGTTCAAGCAGGCGGCGCTGGACATTGATGAACTGGAGCGCTTGAACCGAAACTTTTGGCATGCCCTTGCTGATGCGCCTGCCACGGAGAAAATCAGACCATTGCCTGAGATACAGCTTCAGGATCTGCTGGTTGAATTGTCGCGGGTATTAAATCGCGCAGAGAACTACACCAGCCACCAGGTTGCTCTTGAGCCGCTTTCTACGCGGGAACGAATGTCCAACATATTAAATATCATATCCGCTGCCGGTGACCAGTTTGTTCTATTTTCTAGCCTCTTCAGGGTCGATGAAGGTCGCTCGGGTGTCATCGTGACATTTATAGCGATGATGGAATTAATCAAAGAATCGCTGCTGGAGATCGTACAGTCAGAACCTTTCGCGCCGATTCACCTTAAATCAAAAGTCAGCAGTTTTGAAACGATAGAGCCTGAGTTGTAACCAGAGGAGCCCATGGATAGCTTACCCCTAAAACAGATTATTGAAGGCGCGATTCTCGCCGCAGAGGCGCCATTGTCTATCGATCAGTTGATGCAGCTATTCGAGGGTGATGAGCCAGAGCGAGTCGATGTGCGGGATGTCTTGCAGGAAATTGAGCAAGATTGTGAAGGTCGGGGTTTCGAACTGAAGCAAGTTGCATCAGGTTACAGATTCCAGGTGAGGTCCAGTTATGGTGAATGGGTTTCTAGGTTGTGGAAAGAGAAGCCACCAAGATACTCTCGCGCCTTACTAGAGACGTTAGCTCTCATAGCTTACAAACAACCAATCACCCGTGGCGATGTCGAAGAGATTCGTGGGGTCGCGGTTAGTACAAATATTATGCGAACGCTGCTCGAGCGGGGGTGGGTCAGGATCGTTGGTCATCGCGATGTGCCCGGTCACCCAGCATTGTACGCGACGACGAAAAACTTCCTTGACTACTTCAACCTTCGGAACCTTGATGAACTGCCAAGCCTTGCGGAAATCAAAGACCTGACGCAGGCGAATGAAGAGCTTGATATGGAAGATGACCTGATCGAGCTTCCGTCTCTGGAGCTTGATGTGGAAGAAGAGGCAGAAGTGGCTGGCATGGATGATGCTGATCTTGATGCTGTATCTGACCAGGTTGACACTATTCAACAAAATATCAAAAACCTTCTTGCCGCCGATGAAAAAGCGTTAGCTGCCGAACTTGGTGAGGGCGACAGTGAGGCTTTAGAAATCAAACAGCAATCAGAGCCAGAAGTTGTTGAGCCGGGCGAACTT
Organism: Gammaproteobacteria bacterium; assembly: GCA_018667205.1. Lineage (GTDB taxonomy): Bacteria > Pseudomonadota > Gammaproteobacteria > Pseudomonadales > Azotimanducaceae > UBA9659. Next base: position 2,804 of record JABIVN010000184.1, read on the forward strand.
GACGTTCAGTCAGACACGCAATCAAGCACGCAAACAGACATTCAGCCTGACAGTGATATTGACGATGAGCCTGAAATAAAAATCACCCCTTACGACGACAGATCATGACGGAAAAACTTCAGAAAGTATTAGCGGCTCGTGGTCTTGGGTCCAGACGAGAGCTTGAGCGATGGATCGAAGCTGGCCGAATATCGGTTAACGGGAAAATTGCCAAGCTAGGTGACCGGGTAGCAGATGAAGACCGAATCCTGGTTGATGGTCGTCCGGTCAGTGTTAAAAAAGTTTCCCACCGGTTCCTGCTCTATAACAAACCTGAAGGCGAAATTTGCACCCGCGATGATCCGGAGGGCCGACGGACTGTCTTCGATAAGTTACCTAAATTGAAAAACCAGCGCTGGATATCGGTTGGTCGGCTTGATTTTAATACGGCGGGTTTACTGCTGTTTACAACGGATGGTGAACTGGCCAACAAACTGATGCATCCGTCGGCTAATATTGACCGTGAATATGCGGTAAGAGTGCTGGGAGACGTGTCAAAAGACGCGCTCGATAAAATGCTGGAAGGTGTCTTGCTGGAAGATGGGATCTACAAGTTTTCGGATATTCAGCAGGGCAAGAACGCGGAAGAGGACGATGGCAAGGCGAATCAGTGGTACTACGTGGTGCTGATGGAAGGCAAGAACCGAGAGGTTCGACGACTTTGGGAATCGCAGGGTTGTACTGTCAGCAGGCTAAAGCGTGTCAGGTTTGGTAGTTTTTTTATTCCGTCGGCGGTAAAGGCGGGAAGGTTTGTCAGCCTGAAAACGAAAGAAATAAAGGAGCTCTATAATATGGGAGGAATGGAAAGCCGGGGCCGTGGGGCACGGCCACCCCGTAGGGGTCCAGAGCGCAGGTAAGGCACGGTTTTCAGTCCGGTGTTCGCGGGGTCAGACTCTGGATTTGTTCTGGCACTTTACTCAGCGTTCGGGCCCTCCCATTGTTTTGCATTAAATGTCCTGCCGTGCTCTTTTTGGCTGTCTGAGCCCAGTAAATACAAGTAAAGAGGCATCAGATCCTTAGGGTGTTGCAATGAACTGGGGTCTTCCACCGGATAGGCAGCCGCCCGCATTGATGTTCTGGTAGCGCCTGGATTGATAATATTGACCCGAATAGACGAAGTCTGTTCCAGTTCGTCCGCAATCAGTTTCGCCAGCCCTTCCATCGCATACTTTGAAACGGCGTAGGCTCCCCAATAGGCGCGTGGCTCTGCGCCGACACTGGAGCTTGTAAACAGTAACCGGCCCGCTTCAGATTTTTGCAATAGAGGCATAAGGACTCTGGTCAGCAGAAAAACA
>JABIVN010000185.1 GCA_018667205.1 Gammaproteobacteria bacterium
GGTCGAAGTAATGGGGTCGGAAGAAATGGGGTCGGGGTAAATCACCAGGAAGAAATGGGGTCGGGGTAAAGGAAGTAATGGGGTCGGGGTAAATCGCCAGAGTAAATCGCCAGAAGCAATGGGGTCGGGGTAAATCGCCAGAGTAAAACAACGCCTATGCGTCCTTTGGTTAAATGTTGGCGGCCAACCAGCTAGTTCAGAATGCAAACGCTTTCATTCGTGCACCCGTAAGCGGACAGTGGTCGGGTGCGTAGGCCAGCTGTTATAGTGGCGCCAAATTCAAATCACCATGGAGGTGTTTCATGGCGCCATCAGAAGCAGCCAGTTCAGTTAATTTCTTTCTCGACGGAAATTTTTCCCCGGTTTCGGAAGAGCGAGAAGCGCAAGATATGGAAATTAGGGGTGATATACCCAAAGACCTGTCGGGTCACTTCTTGCGGGTCGGTCCAAACCCTGTTCACATATTTGATGAGGCGGCGTACCACACCTTTGATGGTGACGGTATGATTCACGCCATAGAGTTTCAGGGTGGCTTGGCCCACTACCGCAATCGGTTTGTGCAAACAGAAGGCTTGAAGCTTGAACAGGCGCGTGGTGATTGGGTCTACAAGGGAATGAATTCGATGATGGATCCGACTCCGTCGCGTATCCCTGATGGCGCGCCAAGGAACAAGAACCTGGCAAACACCGCGTTTGCATACCACAATAATACCCTTTACGCCCTGCATGAACCGTCGCAACCGACTATCATCCGATTGCCCGGACTAGAAACTGACGGTGCTACAAACTTCGATGGCAAGCTAAAACATCCCTTCACGGCTCATCCCAAGGTTGATCAAAAAAGTGGTGAAATGATGACCTTTGGTTATGCCTTCCAACCACCCTATGTTTCTTACTCTGTCATTAACGCCGCTGGGGAACTGATTCACTCGACGCCAATCACTATCGAAAAACCAGTTTTTATGCACGACTTTGCCGTGACTGAAAAATATTCTTTGTTTCTAGACTTTCCGATCACACTCGATATCGAGCGCGCGATGGCAGGCGGTCCAGCTTTGGGATTCGAACCAGAACACGGTTCTCGAATTGGCGTTGTCCCGCGCTTTGGCACAGATTCAGACGTGCGCTGGTTTGAAGTTGAGACCGGCTCGGTTGTGCATACCGCTAATGCTTGGGATGAGGGTGACGAGGTTGTTTTGCAGGCGTCGCGTTCCAAAACCTCTGACATTGCTAACGCCGGTTTGGGCGCAGACAACCTGCAGGAGACCCAGGGCCAGCTTTACGAGTGGCGCATCAACTTAATAAGTGGTGCCGTTACAGAGCGGACACTGAGTCCAGCTCGGTGCGATTTCACCCGGGTTAACGACGGTTATGTCTGTCACAAAACTCGCTTTGTCTACGGCGCTGTATTCAATCCGGTAAGACCGTTTAGCTTTGATGGCGTAATGAAGTTTGATAATGAGACACAAACTACAACAACGTTTGATTACGGCGCTAATCGATTTGGCGGCGAGGCGGTGTTTGCGCCAAAGGTTGGTGCGACCGCAGAAGACGACGGCTACCTTATTTGCTTTGTTCAGGACGAGGCCGCGGAACAAAGCGAATGTTTGATTTTGGACGCACAGGATATTGCCGCTGGGCCAGTTGCATCGATTCTGATTCCCTTCAGGGTACCTTACGGGTTCCATGCGGGATGGGTTGCTAACGCTTAGACCTGGCAGCATTGTCATTGACCACGTGACCGCGGCTTTAATGCCGCGGTAACCCTGAGTTGTGCAATTGCGGCTAGGACCCAACCTACGCAAGAGAGACCCCGTTAATAGAGACCCCGTTAATAGAGACCCCGTTAATAGATAGTTAGTCTAGAGAGATCGTGGCGCCGCTCGGCCGGTTCGCGATATACGCCAATCATTCAGACGCCTCCAAAGGCTGCTTCTTTTTACATGGGATTTGATGATGTCCACGCAAGTTGGACTGTCAGCGTCGCGCTATGCTTGATGGACTTAACCGCGACCGGTTCGCAAGTTCTGCGGAGGGGTGATTGAGGTCGGCGGTAGTAGTCCTGACTACAGCGTACCTGTTGATAAAGGCAATACCTTCAAGGCGCCAATTGACGCCGGATCGTGGGTGTTGCTGAAAGTCTTTTTTGGATATTGGTGATCTTAGCGTGTCGCAGAGTTATGGCGACGGGCAGAGCGACGACTCACGTTAGACGCGCCGGTATAAAAATTGTGCCGGTTTCTGCAAGTGGTTTGGAAAGAACAGTCGGAAAATTACACGCAACATTAAGACCACGAACTTTGTGGGTACTGTGCTCTACGAGTATTTTGCTTCGTCGCGACTTCATTAACCGCCGGGGCTATTGATCTCTAAAGGCGAATACCGAAACCGAGAAGAAATAACGCGGCCAGATCACCAACAGAGCTGTGCTCGGTAGGCCGGGCGAAGATAATGATGAGCGCATAAAATTGTACTGTGCAGTAGGCCGCCAGCAGATCCAGAAAGAAAAATCGATCCAGGCTCCAGGGTTTCCGCTTACGCTTAAACCGCAACAGAAACAGTTCGGTTAGGGTAATGCCAAGGCCGAGCAGAACGAAATAAAACCAGCTATCGAAAACCCTACCGAAGTTTTGGTATTCCATGCCTCGATAGAACATCTCCTCGGAGACGTGTCCCCAGATCATATTGCCAAGACAGGCTGATGCCATGGTAGCCGCGAATATTCGCAACACCGGTTTGGTTCGAAAGAAGCGAAAGAAAACCGGGTAATAAAATGCTCGAACCAGGAACTCTCGGTAGTGGAAGGTGAAGCGTGCCCAGAAGCTCACCAGGTTTGTTGCCAGCCAGGGTTTGTCGAAGTAGGGGTCCATGCGATAGCCACAGATGCGCCAGATACCCACCTTAAAATGAACGACGCTACCCCACAGCATTAACCAACGCACCAGATCCAGTAAAGTTGTCACCAGAACACTACTGGTTGAAACGGTGTAACCGCTCATGAAAGCTTCAACCAGATGCCGGGTGCTGGCCTGATAAACAGGGATGCCAGCCCGCTCGAACCAATCAATCAATCCGTAGCGGACCCAATCAGAAAACACGAGGTATAAAAGTGCTATCAATAAGATGTTGACGCCACTCAGGACAATTTTGTTTTTGTTCTCGCACAAAAAAGTACTGCTGCTGTAGTGATACCCCTGACCGATAGTCACGCCCCAACGCCAGTTAGCGATGCAGGCGGGCATGAAAAAAACGGCCAGGTAGTCCGAAAATGATAGCGTTTTTGGCACCAGCCCATCTTTATAATCGACGTGATACAGGATGATCCGTTCCCACTGCCAGAAGAACATCAGTACGCCCAGCGGTAGTTTCCACTGTTCGCCCGTTAGACCTTCAATCATTGCAAATCCACAGACCGTGATCATGGCGGACTGAACGACGGTGGTTCGAACTATAGGCGCCAGTCGGGGGTAGGCTGCTAGTTTCGGTAGGAGGTAACGATAGGCCGCAGCGAGTAAAAGAACAGGTAGCAGAAATGTTGTGATGCTCGTCGCCGAAACATCGGCTAGGGGGTGAAGCGTTAAAGAACAGAGAATACCGCTGAACACGCCCAGCCACGGATAACGGATTGGGTTTGGATGCAGAAAAACATACACAACGGTATGCGAGAAAAGCAGGCCAGCCAGTGCCTGATATCCGAA
>JABIVN010000022.1 GCA_018667205.1 Gammaproteobacteria bacterium
CCGATCTTACAGACCCCCTAGGCTCAAGGCTTAACCTAGGAGATTGATGATGGCTTACGATTACCAAACGCTTCAAATTAAAAATGAACTGGGGGTGCTTACAGCCACCATTAATAATCCGCCCGTAAATGTCATGACCCATTCGCTTTATATGGATCTGGTTGGTTTCACCAGCGAGGTTGAACAGGATGAATCCGTTAAAGTCGTGGTATTTCAGAGTGCCGATCCGGATTTCTTTATTGCCCATTTTGATGTCGAAGCCATCTTAGAATTTGAGGCTGATGCGCCTGCTGAGAAGAGTATGGAGTTCTCGGATTTTCACCTTATGTGTGAACGCGTTAGAACAATGCCAAAGGCGACCATTGTTAAAATGGCCGGCAGAGCCGGTGGTGGTGGAAACGAATTTGCATCGTCCTGTGATATGCGGTTTGGGCTAAAGGGGAAAACCATCATCAATCAGATGGAAGTGGCGCTTGGTATTTTGCCCGGAGGAACTGGCACGCAGCGCCTGCCAAGGCTGGTGGGTCGGGGTAGGGCAATGGAAATTTGTCTTGGTAGTGATGATATTGACGCAGAAACGGCCGCACAGTGGGGTTACCTAAATCGTGTTTTTGACTCGGCGAACGGGCTGGATGACTTTGTGGATTCTTTGGCAAAAAGAATTGCCTGCTGGCCTGCGGAGGCGATTGCCATGTGTAAGGCGTCTATTAATAATGCAGAGATGCCGCTGAGGGAAGGGTTGTTAGAAGAGGCATTTCTGTTTCAACAAACGCTTCGGACCAATGGCGCCCAGCAGAACATGCGTAAAGCCATGGCAATGGGTTTACAAACAAGAAGTGGTGAACTCCGGATGGGCGAGCTTTGTTACGAGTTTGCGCAGGCCGCTAACGACGAGGTCTAAAGCGATTCACCTTACAGCACAAGCACAGATAAACTGATGGAAGCGTTACCCGAAGATATTCTGGTGCTTCAAAAAGAGGCTGTCATTCACTGGGCCCCCTGTGGCGAAGGCAGGATTCCTATTCGACACTGGGAAAATGCAGGTGCCGAGAAAGTGGTGCTGCTTCATGGCGGCTCAGGGTCTTGGCTGCATTGGACCAGAAACATTCCGGCCTTGCGCGAGCAATTTGATGTTTACGCGATTGACCTGCCTGGCCTTGGTGACGCTTCAATGTGCGAAGTTGAATCAGATGCTGTTAGCGCCGCTAGAGCAACAAGAGTCGCTCTGGAACAATTGTTCGATTCGGCCTTTCATGTAGTCGCCTTTTCGTGGGGCTGCACGGTTACCGCGATGCTGATGAAAGACATGGCGACGCTACTAAAATCTGTGATGCTGACCGGCCCCGCGGCGGTGGGAGATTTACCCCGTAGGCTCACCATGAAACCGCTTATTAAACGAGTGTCTGGAATGAGCCGCGACGAGGTGCTTGCGGTTCAAAAGGAAAACCTGGCCAGGTTGATGATTTATCAGCGCTCGCGGATCGACGATACCGCGGTCGCCATTCAGCAGAGTAATACATCGCGGGCTCGATTTCGCAGCCCGCCATATGCCAGGGGTACGCTGGTTATTGATGGTGTTCGCGGCACAAAGACGCCTCTGTTTGTTATCTACGGCGATCATGATGCCCCGGCCTACCCTGATCTTGAGGCGCGACGAGAGGTCTTCCAAAGTGCCAGGCCTGATGTCAGGTTTGAACTGGTTGCCGATGCGGGCCATTGGTTGCAGTATGAAATGCCTGATGTGTTCAACCAAAAATGCATTGAATGGCTCAATAACCCGGTGTCGCAAAATCCGCGGCGCTAACAACAGCCGAACGGTTCCTGGCGGTATTGGCGTTAACCTGAGTGGCCGTCCAACAGTTCGAAGACGCCTTCTTCATGCAACACCCGCATGCCAAGTCGCTGGCTGGAAACGCCCGGGCGTAACAGGTAGTTAAAGCGCAGTTTACCTTCGCCTTCTTCAGCCTCGAAGTAACGACAGTCGATCTTTCCCGTGTCGCTGATGTGCTCACTCAGCTCAATCAGGTGTGACGAAAACATAAACAGGCAAGCTTCTTTGGTCGAGAAGCGTTCCAGTATTGCTCTGGAAGCATCAAAGGCGTCTTTGACATTTGTTCCTTTAAAAGGCTCATCCATGATGGCCACGACCCTGTGGCCTTTAGAGATAGCCAGTGCGATTGCCTTGACACGCAATGCTTCAGCGCGAAAGTAGCTGGTGCCTGTGCTCAGGTCGTCGCGGAGCGAAATAGAACTAAACAGTTGTTCGGCTGGCACAAAGCTGAAATGGCTTGCCGGTACACCCATGCCCAGGTGAGCCAGGTATAACGAGGTGGCAAAGGCGCGAAGGTAAGTCGTTTTGCCAGCCATATTGGGTCCGGTAAGAAAAAGCACCCGCTGTTCCTGATTGATGTTGACCGGGTTAGCAACGGCCTGCGCCAAGAAAGGGTGCACTAAATCTTCTGCGACCACGCGCATGGCCCCGTCTTCGACTTGCGGCATGACGTAGCCGTTGCTCTGAGTAACGTCTGCCATTGCCACAAGCGCATCGATTTCGAAAATGAGTGCCAGCAGTCTCGAGACGGTTTCTTTCTCGTGAATTCGAAAGTCCTGGTCCAGTCTCAATATCTTGAAAGCCCAGCCTGCTTGCTCCTGGGTGGGCACCTTTGCCAAACCGGGGGGGGCCAGATTTTTTTGAATTTCCTGAAAAATATCAACCAGCTCTCCCCCTGCCGATGGCAGTTCTCCCTGTGACATAAACTCACGTATGCCCTGAATGACCCTGCAGGTGATTTGAACGCCACGCACAATGCTTCTGTAGTGCGTCGCGTGATTTGCCCATAGTGAGAAAGCGTTGACCGCGAACTCAAGTGAATTGTGGTGGGTCACAATCGGCAATATATCTTGTAGATAGTGTCCTACCCGGGCCGTTGCATAGGCGGATGGCAGTTTGTTAAAAACCGATCGATATTCATGGATAAAGTGCAGGGAGTCCTGTGTTTTGCGTATCCGATCTGGGTTCGACCAGGGCGCTGACATTCGTTGTCGCAAAACCCTGGCGCCGCCTTCGGACCGTGATTGATTGCAAAAGTCGAAAAGGGTTTGACCGCCCGAATCTGACTCGAAAATTTCAAGGTCTTTTAGGGTGAGGCCATCCAGATTAAGGATATCTGGATTTAGAGGGTTGAGACTAAGTACGTCTGACTTCATATGAATCCAATCAATACCTGGGGGCGGGTCGCGATATAACGCCATTGTCAGTCAGTGCAAGATGCGTCAGGGTTTGTTCGTCATGATTCATGCGCCAAGAAAGCATTTTTTGTGCGTATTCCAGAACCAGCGGTAAGTAGTCAGGGTTGTTTGCCTGGTTTACGAACTCGTGAGGGTCTTGTCGCAGGTCAAAGAACAGCGGTGGCAGGTTCGTAAAGTGTACGTACTTGTAGTGATTATCGCGAAGGACGTTCAGGTTGCACTGGTGTTGGGTGAGCCCGAGTGACTGCTCCAGGGTTTCGCCCGTTTCCACGTTGCGAAAATCGAACTCCCAGTGAGCGGCATCTCTCCAGTAATCAGGCGTTTTACCGGTGCAAAGCATAGGGATAAGAGACCTTCCGTCGCATTGGTGGGGAATGTCCAGGCCCAGCCAATCAAGCATGGTTGGCATAATGTCGACATTTTCGGTGAAGGCTTCGACCTCCAGGCCGCGTGTAGTGTGTGCCTCGGGGTCTCTAATAATCAGCGGTATGTGATAGCTGGCATCGAAGTAGCCCATTTTACCGATAAGCCAGTGATCACCGATTTGCTCGCCGTGATCAGATGTAAACACGATGAGTGTGTTGTCCCACTGTCCTGATTTTTTAAGGTAGTCAAACAGCCTGCCAAGGTTATGGTCGACTTCTGTCATCAGGCCAAAGTACGAAGCTTTAAGGCGGGCCGTTTTATTATCGTCCAGTGGTGCACCGACGCGGGGTTTGTTCAGGTAGGCTTCAAGAAATGGATGCTGAGCGCCTTCGGTTGCCATATCTTTCTGGCGTACAAAATCCTTCAATGTTTCCGGGGGATACATTTCATTATATGGTGCTGGCGCGACCCAGGGGGGGTGGGGCCTGAGCAGTGATAAATGCACACACCAGTTCCCGTCCTGTTGATCGATGTACTCCACCGTGCGGTCAATCATGAAATGGGTATCGTGAAGCTCTTTTGGAATGGCCAGTGGTGCAGGTACCGGCCCTCCGTCTTCATATTCCGCGACATCTGCCTTCTCTGTGTAGAATTTCCAGTTGGGGTCAGGAACATCAAGGCCCTGTTCACCAAGCCATGCCGCCCAGGCATCAGGAAAAGTTCCCATCATCAAGATCGGGGTAATCCCTGGCAATGGACCCTCGTAAGACGTCAGGTACTCGTGGTCTGCAGCAAACTCCCTGGGGTCGTTGGCGGTGTCCGTATAGCCAAACAATGCAGGGTCGTAACCTTTTTTTCTGGCTTCAAGCGCCCAGTTGGTATGCCTGGCATCAAGCGGTGTTCCGTTTGTGCCTGAGCGATGGTTCTGAAGGTACATGCCGGTGTGCAGGCTGGCTCGCGAGGGTCCGCAAGGCACCGCGTTAGCGTAATGTTGCTTGAACAATACGCCTTCCGCTGCCAATGCATCCAGGTTTGGGGTTTGCACCTGGTGGCCTAATGATGAAAGGCACTCCGCTCTCCATTGGTCAGCGGTAATAAACAAAATGTTCTTCATTTGGCGTCTCCAGTTCTGCGTTCAGAATTAACTGTCATCAATCTATTGTTACTTGCCGCACGGGTCAATGATAGATGAGCATGGTATATTGCTCGGCCTTTGATATACGTCCGCTACCGCTAAGGAAGCCCCTTGATTTCTGTTACCTGGCCGTTTGACCCCAAGCGATCTCCAGTCTACTACGGCTGGGTCGTGTGGCTGTTTTCGACCCTTGGTTTTTTGTTGAGCATACCTGGCCAGACGATGGGTATGGCCGTTTTTACGGAACCGTTCATCGAGGCGTTTGGGTTGACCCGAACCCAGTTATCAATGGCCTACCTCTTTGGAACCATAGGGTCGTCGCTATTCCTGACTCAGGCGGGACGCTGGTACGACAGGCTGGGCGGACGGGTCATGATTGCCGCATCATCCTTGGCATTAGGGCTGATGGTGATGTACATCAGTTTCGTTGATGTCCTGAGTAGTTGGCTGGGTGGTCATACCCTGATCACTTTTTTTCTTATCCTGCTTGGATTCTTCGGTGTGAGGTTCTTTGGCCAGGGGGTGCTGACGAGTTGTTCGCGTAATGTCTTGATGCTCTGGTTTGTCAAGA
>JABIVN010000186.1 GCA_018667205.1 Gammaproteobacteria bacterium
ACGCCATATTTCATATAGCCTAGGTCGCCCGCAGAACGTTCCTTGCCGTGGCGTGAGGGTTCCTGTTCGCCTGGGTTAAGCTGGTAATGTCTCGTGTAGTAAACAATATCCGCGTCATCGTCTTCTATTGTGACCTTGGAGCCAAGCGCATCCAGCCATGCGGGAAATTTTGTTCCCCTGCCGCTGGCATCGACAACAACGTCATGGTTAATCTGTTCTATACCGCCGCGTTTAATCTGAACCTCCAGTCCGGTAACCGTGATGCTCTCCCGTAGACCGGTAGTCGTCATTCCTACAACATTGCTTGTGTTGTTAATGGTCACGTTGGGAGTGTCCTCGACATACCGTCGGAGAACTGTCTCCATAGTTGCCCTTCGGCACATCAGCATCCACATGTCGTCGTCGGCGGGCTCTGGTTCATACTGAAGCATTAGTGCTGGTGGCAACATGTCACTGAAAGACAGTTTGCGGGCTCCAGCTTCCAAGAATTGTTCGATCAGGTCTGGGTAGTTTTTTTCAAGCATATTGCACATGACCGCGAGAAAGGCGTGTGGATGCCTGAACTGCGCTGCGCCCCGCCGGTTCCATTCAAAAAACGCCTGGTCTGCGCCGCCTTTCGGTGGCTCGATGTCACGCTCATAGATGGTAACAGTGTTACCCTTTACGGCTAGTGCAAGGCCGGTGCAAAGACCGCAGATGCCTGCGCCTACAACTGCAATGTTTTGGTTCATATTGGCTGTTTCACTGAAGTAATAAAATCGATCATTAGGGTATTCACTTCTGCAGGTGCTTCCTGTTGCGTCCAGTGGCCGATGCCAGGAATCAACTGGTTCACTTTTAGGTTGGTCACGTAGCGGGGCATGTTTTTGAGTGCATCCGCGGCGAGCATAATCACGCCATCCTTTTCCCCTGCGACAAACAAGGCAGGCTGGGTTATTTTTTCGGGACCGCCTTCGGTTAAGGACCAGGTTAGGTTGTGGTTGCGGTAATAGTTTAATGGGCCTCGAAACCCACTTTGTTCAAACTCGGTGGTGTAAAAGTCGAGATCGCTTTCGGTACACCAGGTGCCGAGTGTTCCCGGATCTTCCATGTCAGATAATAGGTCTGAGTCGGGTGATTTTGGTGCGATAAAGTTGCCTGCGTCAAAGGCACCGGAACCAATGTGATAAAACTTCCGGAGGTTAACCCTGACATTTTTCTCCCATTCTTTCTCTGCGACCCCGGGTTCCTGAAAGTAAAGCTGATAGAAGAACATGTCTTTAAAAATCTCTTTCATCATGTCCAGCGGTGGTGCTGGCGCCCTGGGGCTAAATGGCACGGAGAGTACCCCTACTGCGGTGACTTTATCCGGGTGATGCAATGCGCAGGACCATGCAGTTGGGGCTCCCCAATCATGTCCAAACACAATTGCTGTTTTGTAGCCAAGCGAAGAAATGAGCCCGATAATATCGTTAGTCACTTCAACCTGATTATAGGTTGAAATGTCAGCAGGTTTATCACTTTTTCCGTAACCTCGCATGTCCGGTGCAACCGCATGGAAGCCTGCGCTGGCGACTGCGGGAATCTGGTGGCGCCATGAATACCAGGACTCGGGAAAGCCGTGAAGCATTAGGACAAGAGGCCCTTCACCCTGCTCTGCGATGTTGAGTTCAATACCGTTTGTGCTGACCCGGCGTTGGTTTATTTCAGATCTGTTCGCTTCAGGCACACGAGGCTCCCGGAATAATCGAGCCGATGGCGGACGCTGTATATTCGCCGTCTCTGTAGGCGATCTCACCACCAATAATGACCGTATCTATTCCTATACTGTCCCTGACGTAACGGCTGCCGTTACCGGGCACGTCCTGAACGTAATACTCTTCGCCGCGATCGATTTGCTCGGTATCAAAAATCGTGATGTCAGCTGCGTAGCCCAGGTGGAGCAGCCCGCGATTGTTCATGCCCCAGATGTTGGCAGTGTCCAAGGTGATTTTCTTTACCGCTTCTTCGACCGTGAGCGCCTTGCAGTGACGAACAAACTGGCTAAACAGGTAACCTGTATCGCCATAAGTTGAAAAAGAGAGGATATGCGCACCGCCATCACTGGCGCCCAGATGGACTCTGGGGTTGGCGAGTAAACTGCCGACGATCTCGTTATCCGTGTGGCCCATGTTCAAGGAGAGAAAATGTGCCTGGAGATCTTCTTCAATTGAAAGGTCGATCATGGTGTCTATGGTGCTGGTATTTCGGGTAGCGGCGATTTCGGCCAGGGTTTTTCCAACAAACTGTTGGTTGTCTGCTGAGTCTACCTGTCGTAAAATCAGGGTGTCCCACATCGGTGACATGGTCTTAGCTTCTGCGACCAGTTGCTTGCGTTTGCCTTCATCTTTGAACGCAGCTTTGATGTCGTCATGGCTGCCAAACCTCATCAGCTGATACCAACTCGGTAACCGAATAAAGAGCAGGCTTGGCACCTCAAAACAAAAGCTGATGTCGATAGGTCTCGTTTGGACCTGGGGCCATACGCGAGCACCACGCTTGAATTGCTCATCGACCCTGGCCATGACCCGATTGACGCTGTCATTTTCTGTCACGTTGACAAACAGGGGCGAGAAGGTTGTTGTGATTTTGTACTTCAGGCTGATTTCTGCCAGTTGATCAATTCGAGCAAGGGTAATGTCGGCGTCATAAAACTCGTGCACAATTTGCAGTACTCTGTTGAACTCTCCGAGTACTTCACAAAGTGCGTGCAACTCTTGCTGGTCGGCATATCTGCTGGGTACAGGTTGCAGCGTTTCGTCCATGTCGACAAAGCTGGTAGACATCCCAATCGCGCCATTTCGCAGGCATTCCCTCAGGAGCTCCTGCATCCTGCCAAGCTCTTCGTCATTGGCGGTGCGCTGCATTGAGTCATCACCCATTACCCACAGTCGCAGGACGCTGTGCCCAACCAATGGCGCCACATTGATGGTGAGGTCTTGTTGGATGCGGTTTAAAAACTCTTCAAAGGTTTCCCAGTTCCATTCAACGCCTTCCTCGAAAGCTTTAATGGGCATTTCCTCAATCTGGTTAAACATCCCCACCAGCTTCATGCGGTGCTTTGCCTTTAGTGGTGCAAGTGAGAGAGAACAGTTACCGGGCACGATGGTTGTGATGCCATGTTCGATAGCAGGCTTGGCTCGGCCGTCCCATAGTAGCTGCGCATCGAAATGCGTGTGTGGATCAATAAACCCCGGAGATACGGTTTTCCCGCGCGCATCAAGTTCCTGGGCTGCCGGTTCGTTGATGCTGCCGCTGGCAACGATCTTTCCGTCTTTGACGCCAACATCTCCCAGGTATCCAGGCATCCCGGTACCGTCTACGATTGTGCCGTTACGAATGATGAGGTCCAACATGTTTTACTCCGAAATTTTATTGATATCGATTGTATGAAATCTGAAGTGCGTCCCGTACTTTGACCCAGGATTGCCCCTTAACATCGTCGATCGAACTGGCGTTGCACGAATCCATCAAGGCCGAGGTCGCGATCTGGTCCAGAGCCACTTCTGTAATGCCACCGTTCTCATAGGCTATAGATACAACGAGCTCGGCAATGCCTTCATGGGCAGCAGCTATCCTGACATCTATGATGATTGGGGATCCCATCTAGGCTTGCGGTGGTGCTATAAAAATAATGTCACTAGGCAGTATTGTGTTACCTGCCCTGATTGAACCCTTTGCTGCTGCGGGACGCATAAAGGCGTGTAGGTTCCAGCTTTGTAGTAAGCCGACTGCCTCTTCACGGTCCATGTCTGGAAGCGCCCGCAGGGCGATGGATTCCCATGTGTCCTGGCCTTCAGGAAAGATGGATTGTCGTGTTTCATTGAGCGTAGCCATGCAGCTCTCATGTTTAGTGATTAGGTCCTTAAAGATAACCGAGATATATTCCAATGTCATTGCCCGTCGCTTGAACAGACATGGTCCATCACCTATTGTGATTATTAAAAACGGAGAGAGATATGTGGCTAAGAATCAGGCAAATAGCGGGGGTGGCGGAAAAGCTGCAACCCGTGGAGGACGACCTCAAAGAGATCCTGGGCGTGGAAGTTTGTTATCGGGATCCTGGTGTTGGTTACTTTGGTTTGGAAAACGCATTGTTTCCGATCGGAGATCAGTTGCTTGAAGTAGTTGCGCCAATCAAGGCAAATACGGCGGGTGAGCGCTATATTGAACGAAGAGGTGGGGACAGTGGCTACATGGTGATTACGCAATGTGACGACCACCCACCACGCCGCGCTCATGTCGATGAACTGGGTATCCGGATTGTTTTAGACAATCAGTCTAGTGAGTTTATTAATCTTCAGCTACACCCTCGCGATACTGGTGGCACATTTTTCGAGATTGACCAACAGTTAGGAAAAGGTGCGTTAGATAAGGACGGCCCCTGGCACCCGGCCGGGCCAGACTGGCAACGCGCGAAGCAGCTTGGGCGGGTGAAGGGAATAGCTGCAGCAGAAATCCAGTGCGATGACCCTGCGTCAGTGTCGCAGCGCTGGGCGGAAATCGCGCAGCTGCCACTTGATACCTCAGACGGAATTTCCCAAATCTGTTTTGAAAATGCTGTGGTCAGGTTCGTAGCTTGCACCGACGGCCGGCCAGAAGGTCTTGGAGGCATTGACATAAAAGCTACAAACAAGACTGCGATTCTTGATGCAGCTGCTGCTCGAGGAAAGATCAGTGGCGATGATCAGGTCTACGTTTGCGGAATGAGGATGAACCTCGTATGAGTTACACAGAAATTGAATATGAAGTCATCGGTAGCGCCGCCTTACTGACCCTAAATAGACCGGATAAGTTGAACGCGTTCACCTACCATACACTCACCGAAATTCGCGCAGCAATAGATGCCGGCGTGCAGAATCCTGATGTTGTCGGAATTGTCATCACAGGTAATGGCCGTGGTTTTTCCGCCGGGCTTGATTCTGCCGTTCTTGCGAGCGTTACCAGCGGCAAGCTGCCCGCCAGCGCTGATGAAACCAGTGATGAGCTTCCAGGGATATTTTCCTACCTGCTGGAGGTACCCAAGCCGGTTATTTCCGCGATCAATGGCGTCGCTGCTGGTGGCGGTTTAATTCTGGCACTGATGAGCGATATCCGTATTGCATCAAGGGATGCGGTGCTGACAACGGTATTTCTGAAACGTGGGTTAATTGCAGAGCATGGCTCCAGTTGGATACTGCCAAGACTTGTTGGGACAGGCAGGGCGCTGGATCTTCTCTGGGCAAGTGACAAGATCACGGCGGAAGAGTCTCTAAGACTGGGACTTGTCGACAGATTATCCGAGCCGGAAAATTTGTTATCTGATGCGCTCGAATATATTGAGAAGCTAGCGGTTACTTCTGCCCCTGCAGCTATCGCCGAAACCAAGCGTCTAGTGTATTCGCATTTAGGGAAAGGCTATCGCGAAGCCCTGATTGAAGCCAATGTGTCACAGAACGCTTTTGTTGCCAGACCAGATGCCAAGGAAGGAGCGCAGGCGCTACTAGAAAAGCGCCTGCCCAAGTTTGAGCGACTGGGAAAGGATGATGACTGCTAGCCCCACGTCGTGGCGTCTGCGCAGATGTCGGCTCTGTTCAGAGTACCTTGATAACTCGTCGGTCGATTCTTTTCAGTACAGACCAACTGAAGGCGCCAACGACTGCCGCGAAGCCTGCAATGTAAAAGATATCAAAAATTGGCGGCCATTGGTTATGCAGTAGTACATCACGATAAGCCGTGAGCAGCACAGCGACCGGGTTCAGGTACAGAATCGCCCTCATGCTTTCATCAATGCGGTTCATGTCGAAAAAGACCCCTGAAAGAAACATCAGGAGTAGCATACCGTTCTCGATAATAAAACGAAGGTCGGGGATGAACGGAACGATAGCGGCAAGCAGGCTGGCAACCGCTGCAACCAATAAAAACTGGCAGGCTACGATCGGCAGCAGTGCAGTCCAATGAATACTGGGTGTGAAACCACTCAGCACCAGAAATAACAGCAGGATCGGTAAAACGACCAGGAACTTCATAGAAGTGACCGATACGGTCACCATTGGCAGGACGTACTTTGGCAGGTAAATCTGATTGATCAATCCAGCATTGGCAATAATAGAGAGGCTTCCGTTGCTGAGTGAGCTGGAAAACCATTTCCATGGAAGCAGCCCACACAACAGGAAATACAGAAAATTATCTCCGCCCATTTTAAGACCGAGCCCGAACAGAAGATAAAAAGAGCCCATATATAAGAGCGGTTCGATAAACCACCAGAGAAAACCGATGTAGGCGCGGCTTGCCTCGGATTTAATATCGGCCCAGGCTTTTACAACAATGAGTTCCAGGTAGTTCATGGGATAAAAGCTTGTCCTGTTATTCGAATTTTCGCTGTTCCCACCATGGGAAAAACGCTGGCATGTCGGTACTGACTTTTCCGGCGAACTGAGCGGGTCGCTTTTCCAAGAAGGATTGTACGCCTTCATGGGCGTCTTCCGACTTTCCAGTGAAGTAAACACCACGGGAATCGATTTTGTGAGCCTCCATCGGATGATCAGCGCCGAGCATCTTCCACATCATTTGACGAATCATGGCGACCGAGATCGAGGATGTTTGCTCAGCGAATTCATGTGCCAGATCCCGGGCCGCAGGCATTAGATCATTTTCTTTATGAACACTGCGAACAAACCGTTTTTCCAAGGCCTCTTGTGCATCAAAAATCCGGCCCGAATATGCCCATTCCAGTGCGGTGTTAATGCCGACACAGCGTGGCAAAAACCAGCTTGAGCAGGCCTCCGGTACGATCCCACGTTTCGAAAAGACAAACCCATAACGCGCTTTTTCGGACGCCATTCGAATATCCATTGCGCATTGCATGGTTGCACCAACGCCTACAGCCGGGCCATTACAGGCCGAAATAACGGGTTTCAAGCATTCGAAGAGTCTGAGCGTTAACACACCGCCACCATCAGGGTGAACGCCTCGGCCGTCTGATTCGTAGTCGAATGTTTCACTGCCGCCAGCAAGGTCCGCGCCCGCGCAAAACCCGCGGCCAGCGCCTGTAAAAATAATCGCTTTAACATTGTCATCAGCATCAGCGCGATCCAGAGCGTTATGTACTTCAGATGACATTTGACCATTGAAGGCGTTCAGGCGTTCCGGTCGATTAAGCGTGATGGTCAGGATGTTGTCTTCTACTTCGTAGATAATTGCTTCGTAATCCATGATGTTTCCTTATTTATAGTCTGTTGTTTATCAGGCGTAGGCGTTGATTAACTGGTCAAATAGATGGCGCTGTGCATGTGAGCCACCGATCCTGTAAATTTGGTTTTGCACGCTTAGCATCAGCTTCACGCCGTCGTTCTTTTGCTCGGATGCGAGTTTCGTTAGGGCCGTTGCCATCGTTACACCCACCCTTTTAGCGACAGCGCCCTGGCTGGTTTTTTCATTTGACCAGCGGTGAAAGTGATCCAGGCCTGCCTTGACCGTTTTTGTATCCCCCAGTATTGCAGGCGCCATCAGGTAATGCAGGCTGGTGAAGACAAGTTCGTCGTCCTGGATATGATTCTTTGAAAGTTCGTGCAACTGGCTCCATCGATCACCGACGTTTAAACCGGACAGTTCCAGACGCCAGAGCAGGGAGGCGGCGTTACAGACATCCAGGTAAAAATCATCCGCAAGCGGCTCAACCAGTGTTTTGTCATAAACAGCAAGTGCCTGGTCTGGGTTACCCAGGCCAATGTGCTGAAGTGCTTTGTGCCAGTAAAGGTGAAACACGAAGTTGTTCGCTGAGTCCCATTCAGGGAGCAGAGAATCTATGAACGGTATGGCTTCTTCGAAGCGTGATTGCATCTGGTAAACGTGAGTGACCGCGTGGGCTGCCCAGATATCCTTTTGGTTGATGTCCAGCGCTTCAAGGCCCGCTGCTTCTGCCTGAGGGTAGCGCCCTGACTCTTCCAGTGCGAAGCTGTGCATGCCTTTTAGAAACCCGTAATAACGGTTCTTAGGTTCCTGGTTTTCCAGGGCAACTTGAAGGGATGCCAGCATCTGTTTGCCGTCGCCGCTGTAAAAATGAAGGTGGTGCGCGATGCGAAGTGCCAGCATGTCTCCTGGGTAACTAATGACGATGTCGTCTAAAACAGCGACGGCGTCTGTCATTTGGTCTGCTTGCCAAAGTGAGAGCGCCTTAAGATGGCGTTGCTCCCGGTCATTAAGGTCCGGTCGAGCAGACAGGGTGTCGAAACATTGATAAATGGCCGCCCGAAACCTGGGGTCTGCGGCTTGCTTTAGAAGGTAGGCACGAAAAAGCAGTGCCATAGGCATGGCTGGATCCCTTTCAAACAGCTTTTCCAGGGTAGGCATAACCTGAACGGAGGAAGCCAGGTAGTGGTCCAGAGCGTCGCAAAACAGCTGAACACATTCCGAGCTGTCGGTGGTGTAGTTCAATCCCAGTTCATCGCGCATTAAGATTTCCCGTGGCAGCAGAATTCATCAGTGCTGTCCATAGGTACGTTTATCCTGTTGCAGGTACTGACACTCTTTTGGTGTCGATTGCCTGCTCAGAATTTTGTTGCGGTGAGGGAATCGACCAAACTTGCTGATGATAGCGTAGTGACTTTTGATAGATGAAAGGTTTCTCCTGATGGGTTCACACCATTCATCCGATGCGTGTTCAAGCATCTCCTCGAACAGGGAAACCGCTTTTGTTTGTAGTTTAAGGTTTTCAGCGTGGTGGAGTGGGTGATAAAAAACGATTAGAGCAGGAATATTGAGGCTCTGAAGCCCATCTTTTTCCAGTTGGGAAACGACTAGTGCCTGTG
>JABIVN010000187.1 GCA_018667205.1 Gammaproteobacteria bacterium
CACCTTATCCAGCACATCGGCACCCTTGCCTTCTTCACCCAGCAACACACCTTCTGCTCCCAAAAACTCAACATTTGCTGCGTTACGACTGTCAGCCATAATCGTCCGTGTTACTGATAACCCACTTGCTTCTCGATCCACGAGGACAAGCGTCAGCCCATCACGATCACCGGCATTACCTGATGACCTTGCAACAACCACTAGTTTGTCAGCGACATGACCGTCGAGCACAAACTTCTTGCTGCCTGTCACCTTGTAACCGCCATCTGACTTTTCGGCCATCGCATTAGCGCCGTAGGGGTTGTGATGGGGCGTTTCTTCGAGCGCAAGCGCCAGCAGCAACTCACCGCCCACGACCTGCCCAAGTAATTCGGTTTTTTGTTCCTGAGTACCACCATGAAGAATAGCGCTGGTACCTAACACGCCAGTGCCAAACAAAGGAGAAGCAGTCAGCGTTCGACCACATTCTTCCATCACGACTCCAAGCCCCATGTAGCCAAACCCAAGGCCACCAAAATCTTCGGGGACTGTGATACCTGCCCACCCAAGTTCTACCATCTGACGCCAGGTGTCTCGGTCAAAGCCTGTTTCATCTTTATCATCACGCAGACGGCGCAGTTGAGTGATGGGCGTGTTGTCTGAACAGAAATTCTTTGCAGAATCCTTCAGCATGTTTTGATCTTCGTTTAATACCAACGGCATTTCTGAACTCCTAAATCTGATCTATAACAATACAAGCAACTTTGAATAGTACCATTGTCTCCGTCAGGATGCTGCCTGACAATGAAGATGATTTCACGACAGATATTCGCTGACGCAGACGTCTATTTACCCGTAAATTTCGCAGGTCGTTTTTCAAGAAAGGCTTTTACGCCTTCCCTATTGTCTGCCGAAGCACTGGCAATACCCTGCAGGTTAGCTTCCAGCTGAAACTGTTCGGAATAACTGTTAGAGAATGTCGCCCAATAGGCTTGCCGCATCAGACCGAGGGATCTTGGCCCGTTCGCCAGCCGTGTCGCCAAAGCAAGCGCCTCTTCCATCAGTTTGTCGTCATCAACAACGCGGTTAACCAGCCCCCAATCAAGCGCTGTTTCAGCAGGCAAACGTTCAGCAAGCATGGAAAGTTCGACCGCCCGACTCCATCCAATTATCCGGGGAAGCAAAAATGTAGCACCACCATCGGGAACCAAACCGATATTAGCGAATGCCTGCAGAAAGTAAGCGCTTCGAGCTGCGACGACAAGATCCGCCATCACAGCAAAGCTCATGCCTACGCCAACCGCTGCTCCGTTCACGGCACTCACCATCGGAATTTCCATATTTCGCAACTTGGTCATCACCGGATGATAGTGCGTTTCAAGGACACTACCAGCAGCTGGCAAGCCATCTGCCGCGCCCATTGTCTGCAAGTTAGCCCCCGCACAAAACGCGCGTCCTTCTCCGGTTATCAATAAACATCGTGCATCACTCCCGATGATATCTGTAATCGCAGAAGACATTTCCTGAACCATATTAGGCGACAATGCGTTCAACACCTCAGGCGCATTGAGTTTGAGGACCGCAACATGACCGACGTAGTCGATCACAACATTTTCATAAGACATAGTTTCACTCAGCAGTTTCTTTGGTTGACGATGAAGTTAATAATTATTGGTTTTATGATCAAGTGTTAATGGTTTTATGATCAAGTGTTAATGGCTTTATGAAAAGGTCGATCAGATAATCGACTATTGGGGTCGCAACCCTCTTATATAATCGTTGAGAAAGACACCCTCGGGGTCATACTGATCACGAACACGCCACCAGTCATGCCATCGAGGATAAATACGGCCAAAGTCATCGCCGTTTAGGTAATTCACTTTCCCCCAGTGGGGGCGCCCGCCATAAGCCACAAAAACCTCTTCACAGGCTCTATAGTAAGGTTCTTCATCTAGCTTGATGTCCTGGTGAACAGAGATCGTAACAGTCTCGCGATCTGATGCCATTGACAGCCAGATATCGTCTGCAGCAACCGTGCGATACTCAACGGGCCACCGCACGCTAGGAAACCGGTGATGGATCAGGTGTCTAATCGCCGCGAAACAGGCCTGCCCATTCTCTGCAGGGACACTGTATTCCATCTCTGTATGTAGGTGCGGCCTGTGATTTGGCAGGACCTCGTAGCTCCAGGCAACTCTTCCGCCTTCTTCCGCCAGCGGGTATTCGGGTTCCGTTACCACGGGATTGATTGTCTTGATATTTGCCTCGTCAGTTCCCGGATACCAGAAGAATTCAAACCTGTCGTTTTCCGCGCTCAAGCCTGCAATGCGATCAACGGTGTCATCATAACTGGCAACGTGAATATGTTCGCTGAGGACCACGCTCTCCTGCAACTTCATCCTGATTCGGGTGATCAGACCCGCAGACCCCACACTAAGACGTGCGATGTTGAATAGCTCAGGCAGCTCGCTTTTCGAGCACTCAACCTGTTCGCCGTTAGCTAAGATGATATGCAACCCAGTGACTGAGGCTGACATATTCTGAAAATTGCGGCCAGTACCGTGAGTACCCGTCGCAATCGCGCCGCCAAGTAGTTGACGGTCTATATCACCCTGGTTTTTTAACGCCAGGCCATGGTCGTGTAATTGACCGCCTAGGCTATATATTGAAGAGCCTGCTTTGATCCATGCTTCCTGAGCCTGCCGGTCGACTCCAATGAGTCCTGCCAGGCCACTACTATCAACAATGACAGAATCATTGGTGACCAAAGGCGCGTGACTATGGCCGGCGCCAGCGACACGAATCGTTTTACCCGCTTGCGCGCACTGCCTTACAACAGCCGATGCCTGCGCCTCGCTGCGGACAAAAACAAGAGATTCTAATGAGGCCTGTTGGCGACCCGACCAATTTTTCCATTGCATTGAGGCGTATTCCGGAGCCATTCACCCTAGGGATTAAGACTCTAGCACATTCTAAATTCTATGTAAGTGATTGATTTAACATATTAATAGCTGCCTGAGCAGCCTTAACGAGTCCCCCTGCATCGGCAAGATTCTGCCCTGCAATATCGAACGCCGTACCGTGATCTACAGAGGTACGAATGAACGGAATACCCATAGTAGCCGTAATACTTTCCTCGAAATTATGGACTTTAATCGCGATATGTCCCTGGTCATGATAAAGCGCGAGCACTGCGTCAAACTCGTTATTGATCGCCCGATAGAAAATCGAATCGGCTGGAAAAGGACCCCTGACATCCAGGCCAAGGGCTTGGCAGGTTGCTACTGCTGGCGCAATTTCTTCAATCTCTTCTCGCCCCAGCATGCCGCCTTCACCACCGTGGGGATTTAGCGCAGCAACAGCAACCCTTGGGCTGCTGATCCCCCAATTCTCGAGACTCTCAACTGTTAACCTGAGTTTTTCCACCAGAACGGGCTGCTTCACATAGGCGACCGCCTGAGCGAGCGATTTATGCGTTGAAAGGTGAGCAACTTTTAAGCCCGTTGTCATCAGCATTGTGGCTGTTATCGTCGAACCGGTCATCCTCGACAGAATTTCCTGGTGACCAATGTCACCGTGAAAGCCCGCCGCATGAACTGCTTCCTTATTAATCGGACAGGTCACAACCCCCTGAATCCGAGTATCAAGGCAGAGCGTTACAGCTGTTTCAAAGTATCTCACGGCGGCCTCGCCGCAGGATGCCGCGACCTGCCCTGTCACCAAGCTGGAGACATCAAAGGCAACAGGCTCAAGCACCTGAATAATCTGCGGCGAATCGACGACATCTTCGGGAGACTCTATGACTTTAATCCCGTGCCGGCAGCCCGTCTGCCGCATCGCCTGGCGCAGGCAATCAGCTGAGCCTATGACAAAGATGGTGGCTGAACCACGACTCAGCTCGTTGTATGCCTTTACGATAATTTCCGCGCCAACGCCCGCAGGGTCACCCATCGTAATGGCGAGCAGAGGCTTTTTCATGGTTTCTCCTAAGTTAAGTAAAACGATCAATGTGGTTTAGATCAGTCGCTACACTGTTGGTTTTCGACACAACGATAACCCCCGGGTCTGGCAACTACTTAAGAACGGAACGCAATAACAGGTTTAGCGTTTGATCCTGTTCTTCAGCGAGAAACCTAATCGCTTTTGCTACAGGTCGGTCAGGTAACTGCTGATGTGCCGGAGTCATCTCGCGTCCATGCTGCAACTTCAGCAGGCTCGCCACGCCATGCAGACCTGCCCAAACAATAGCGGCGATTTCTTCCTCTTCCCTGTCTACAAACAACCGGTACCGTTTACCAAGCTGAATCACGCCCAACAGATGACCGAAGCAAAGCCCGCTCGCTTCCTGCAGCCTGGGATAATCGCCGAACACGAACAGGCTTGAATCAAAAAATAATTGATACTTTTCAGCGTGCTCGCGTGAGAAGTCGAGGTAACAACGTCCAAGATTCATAAATGATTCCATTGGTGACGTCTCTTCAGACAGCAATACCTGCATCTGGCCGCTCAGGATCTGAAAGCCCCAGGTGGCGATACCTGCAAACAGGGCGTTCTTAGAATCAAAATGACGATAAGGGGCTGTTGGTGAAACACCAATTCCTCTCGCTAGGGCCCGCAGGCTTAAAGACTCAGCATTTTCCCGACGCAAGTGCTCGCAGGCTGCCTTGAGTATCGCTAAGCGGAGATCGCCATGATGATAGCTGCCGGTTGAGTCTTCAGATGTCTGTGTCATTGCTCTTTAGTACGCGTTCTTGAACTTTTTTGTCATAGCGCTGGGCCATCCTATCCGATGTTAACGCTGTTCTCACCTAGTTCAGTCACCCGTTACTTACAGCGGGTCAGCGGACTAACCGGTGAGACTTCTGTAAACTCGGGATACTTCCTCCGGCAACTGCGCCAAATCCTGAATCACCATATACTGACTGTCCGCACACATCGCACGCAGATAGTCATGGCCCGATGGGTCAACTGTCAAACAGTATGTCAGCACACCCTGTTGCTTAGCTTCCGATAAAGCTTTCATTGTATCCATCAAACCATAATCTCGCGAATTCCTGTCGGCCCCATAATCATGGTCTTGCGGATAACCGTCTGACATGATGATCAGCGCTTTAATCCTGGAGCCAGTTTCGATTAGGCGACGCGTGGCATGCCGGATTGGTGGTCCCATTCGCGTACTTCTGCAGGGCTTGATGCCCCCAATACGCCCTTTGGTCAGCGCGTTGAATGGCTCATCAAAATCTTTACAAAGATAGTAATCGACTTGATCCCGCCCATACCCGGAGAAACCGCATACCGAATAGGCATCTCCCAAAGATTCAAGTGCATCTGCCATCAAAACAACGGACTCTTTTTCTACATCAATGATCCTCCGGGAGACATCCTCCAGCGCGTTCTTTTTTTGAAAGAAGTCGACAAGGTATTCGTCGTCATCAATATCCAGAGGCACGAGAGGGTCGGCACCCGGGTCAGGAATAATGTCGTCAGTGGACGCGCTCATATCCAACAGAAACAACGTAGAGACATCCCGGTCTTTTCTCTGACGTTGGATATAAATATTGTCATCGGGCGTTAGCCCCGCCTTGCGATCAACCAAATAAGAAATGGCGCGTTCCAGGTCGAGTTCTTCTCCTTCCTCGACGCCTTTTACCTTTCGCAGCATCTCTGGTTTTACCTTGTTCAACTGCTGCCGAATTTTTCTCGACAGATCCTCGTGGTCTCGAAGCACAGCGCTCACATACTGTTCGTCTATGTCCAACTCTCTGTGCTCAAACAAAGTACACCACTTGGATCGGTAGTCTGATATCTGGTAGTCCCATTCATCATATTGGTGCTCACTCGCATCGCTCGAACGCGATGATATTCCTCCTAGAAACTCGGCCAGTCCTTCTTTGTCTCCTGGATCAATTTCCCCAGGCTCACTTCCAAGCTCGTTCTCAAGTTCAGTCAGTAACATAGCCACGCCTTCTCCGACATCGCCTTTCTTTAAGTCTCCCAGCTCGACCTGATCTTGGTCACTTCCCGGCATTTCTGAACCTGGAGGTTGGTCGGGCATAGACTCTAGTTCTGCCTGAAGCTCCTCGACCAGTGCATCTATTCTTAGCGTCGAGTTCACTTGTTCTACATCAAGCTGTCCCCGGTACGGCACCGGTTCTGGCAGCTCCTCTAGGAGCATCGCCATTTCCTCGGTCTTGACGCTCGTCGTCTCTTGACCCGCCACAACCTCGCCCGGAGATTCAAGTAACCGGTAACATAGCCCGACGACGTTCAGCACTGCATCGATGTCCGAGGTTGTGTTTTTTAAGCTTTCAAGTGTTTGCCATAGCAGAGCCGCTTCGGGCCAGTAGATTTGGCGCACATGCTTTTCATAAGGTGAGTCGAGGCTGGTCTGCACAAGCGCCTCCAGTAACTGAGCTTTACGAGTTCGCGCCTTAACCGGCCTAGCCTGGGCCGCTCGGTTTTTTTGACGTGTTAACTGGCTCTGCATGCCGGGATAACGATTCGCGAGCAGCCAGTCGATCCTCGCATCCTCTGCAATCAGAAACAGGCGCTCTGCCAGCTGTCGGTCCGGATAAGCGCCCAACACCGTATTAATTTGTTCGATCTGCGCAAAGCAACCAAACTCTGCATAACCGAGCTGATGAAAGAGCGATACTTTGTAAAACCCAAAGTTATCGGCCTCAGCCTCGAAGATATTGACCGTTTTAGGCAATCGCACCACCCGCCCATCATTGTCCGGTAAATCCAGACCGACGCCGTCTCCGCGCAACCCTTCCAGGTTGCGGGGCAATACATCAGAACGCTCGTCGATGCTTTCCACTACAACTTTTCTAGCGCTGATCGCCTCTGCAAGCAGATCGAAAGTTCTTCTATGATCCTCGAATGAAACCCGACCCTGCAAGGAAGCCAGCATCTCGTTCGATTGAACAGACTCCAAATTAAAGTAAGCCTGCCCGGCAAGCTCGTTACGCTTGGCAATTTCGTTACCTAACTGCACCCATTGCCTGATGACGTTCTGACGTCCCAACGGAAGCTTTCCCGCTTTTCTATTAAAGGCCGCTAAGCTGTTCGCATGCTCAATCGCCGCTCCCTGTTCAAGGATCAATGAAACCTGACCAGCGTCGAAAGCCTTGAGCGCTTCAAAAGAATCGATCAAGTCTTCGAACAGGGAAGACGCGGCATGTTTTAACATGGCAGCCTCAACCAACCTCATTTGAACGTCAGAAAATTTATCGTAAAGATGACCAACATGCTCAAGGTAGACAAGGCACCCTTGGCTAGACTTCAGCTGAAACCGTCTAACCATCGACCACGAAACGTTGACCGACTGCTCACTCAATAACAGGAACCTGGACAGATCATCACGGTCAAGGTCGAACATGTCACGGCCCACTTCAACCCAAGAGAGCACATTATCAGCATCCCCCCGAGCGAGAAGCGCCTGCGCTACCCGAAAGTAACCTCCGATCAAACCGGAGGCATGCTGGTACTTCGCATGCAGCGCTAAACCAGCCTGTTCCAGCTCGGATATTTGCCTCGAATAACCAACTTCGACCGCTCCGAGCAGCAGCCGCAGGTAATTAGCGGCCGGTTCAAACGAATAACCCGAGAGTTGTTCTGCAGCCTTCGTTATCTCCATGAGTCGCGCAGGATGATCAATCACCTCTGCGATTTCTAACAATAAGTTCACCGTCTCAAATGAACGCCAGCCAGAATCTCCGATGATCACACAGCTTTCGGCAAAGCGATTTATCTGCTCCGAGGAAAAAACGGCGCCAAGGGCAACGATTGTCAACCTAAAACGCGAAGCAGTATCCCGGTTAATCAGCCAAAGTCTCTCAGCGGCATCTTCTGGTGTGTATGTACTTTTTGATTCCACGAAATGGCAACCTAATCGGAGGGGAAGACTGCATCGACCAATTCAGCGATCGCTCGCTGCACCTCGACATCATCTGACACAGCCTTGGATATAGCGGCATCACAAGCGCGACGTGGGAGCACACCCTGAACAATCAATTGCCCGGCATAGACCAGTAG
>JABIVN010000188.1 GCA_018667205.1 Gammaproteobacteria bacterium
ATCGTCTTTATCGTCGCAGTTAGATCTTTCACATAGAAATTTATTCGGTCGATGCCAAGGTGATTTACCGGTGGCGGGTAGGGTGGTGCATCGTTGTGGGGGCTCTTCCACTGCCGCAACTGAAGCGTTGCCCGATCGGTGCCGTCACCAAGGCTAATGTCTTGCCCTTCGAACTCGATCGGTCCATCAAAGCCGTGTGCTGCGGCAAACTCACCGGAGCCAGCCAGCGATCCGGGTTCAGATTCAGTGAACCCGAGCAGTCGGTAGAACTCGCGAGACCTTTGCAGATCAGTGACGTTCATATTCGTGTTCACTAACCGCACGAGGTCGGGCCCCGGGGTTGGCTCCTCACCTCCGACGGTCTGGATTAACTTTAAGAAGGTGCCGTCTTGGTCCGTTAAGAACACGAATCTCTCGCCATTGGGCGCTTTAGCCGGTGCTGAAACGAATTCCACACCCTGCGCCTTTAGGTAGGCAAAGTCGCCATCCAGATCGTTGGTTGAGTAGGTGGCGTAGGTCATCCCGATGCGATTCAGTTCGGCGTATGGCGGTTCGTCGCGATAGGAGTCTCCCCTGAATTGCACGGTGTCGACGAATGGCGGTGTAGGCGGATCTTCAAGGCTATGTAGCGAGACGTGGATAAGGTAATCGTTCGGGAAGCCGAGCGCCTGCGCAAAGGTGGTACTCGTCTCTGGCCCTGCCGGATAGATCTCGCCTATCAAGCCCAGGGTGTTGTAGAAAATTCGCTGGCGTTCGATGTTGGTCGTATTGAGCCCAAAGTAGCCTTGGCGCATGAGCCCTAATTCCGCCTGGGTGACTTGGGTCACGCGAACCCCGAGGGTCCCACTGCGCCTGCCGGGAACGGTTACCTCGATGGTGTTGCTCTTATTAATTGTCAATCCTACGACGACCTGGCCGTTGCCGCTAAAGTCTTTCGGCTCGACGACGCTGCGACCGTTGATCTTTATCCATGCGGTGTCGATACCTTCGTCCTGAAGGACCAGCTTCGCCGGACCATCAATGGCCCTAAATGTAGCCGAGTAGGTGGTTGGTTTGCCTTGCAGAAGCTCATAGGTCGCTGGCCCGAAGCGAGTCAGATTAGCCTCAGTCGCTGCGACTCCGGGCGCAAGCGCCACCAGGCTCAAAAATAACGCTGATCCGGCTGCGCTCAGAGCCAAGCCCAAAATGGTATGGGTTCCTTTGATTTTATTCATGTATGTTTCTCCAGGCACGAGGCGTCACGTAGTGTGACAGTAAGCGACGGTCCTGACGCCGTTTACGGTGCCAGTTGCGATTAGTTTTGTCGCCAGAGTTGATACAAAAAAAATACGACAAGGCAACATAACATGACCCGCAATCGTTAGTCATCCTAGAGGGTCTTTGTCTTTGTATTGCCTGAGATGGGGTGAAGGCTGGACCACTATTTCTAGTAGAAATTATCGCCTAGCTGTTGGGGCTTGTCTTTAGTGTGCTTTAGTTCCGCCCCCAACGGGTTCTATACTGTTGGATCCACCAAAGGCCAGGCGACTCTGTCTTGAGTTTAGATGACGTTCAACAGCACGATGATTCACCCAGTGAAGATAGTTCGGTCGAACGTTACTATCCTGGGACTTTTGGCTCGCTGGCAATCAGAGATTTTCGGTTTCTATGGTTCGCCAATCTGCTGGCATCATTTGCGATGCAGATGCAAATCGTGGCCCGTGGCTGGCTGATCTATGACATGACGAACTCTCCCATGGCCCTGACCTGGGTGATGCTGTCGTTCATGCTGCCATCATTCGTATTTTCTCTGGCGGGAGGAGTGATAGCTGACCGGTTGCCGAAGAAACCAATCATCGTCGTAGCACAGTTGTTTAATGCCATTGCGACCACGTTTCTGGCTTACATCATTTTCACAGGAGAAGTTCATTTCTGGCATTTTATCATTATTGGGCTCTTTAACGGCACAGTTTTATCCTTCTCTATGCCCGCGAGAAGTGCTTTGATTCCAGAAGTCGTTGGTGAGGCTAATCTGGTTAATGCCATGGCTTTGCAGAGTGCGACCTTTAATCTGTCCAGGATTCTTGGTCCAGCGATTGCGGGTGTGTTTATCGCCGTATTTGCGGCGGGCAACACCACTTCAACAATCGGTGTTGGTATTGTCTTCTTTCTGATTGCGGGACTCTATTTGGTTGCAGTCATTGCAACAACCATGGTCAATTGTGTTGGTTTTCCAGCTGCGTCGAATAACGCTTCTCCACTTGATGACGTTAAAGAGGGGTTTGCTTACATGTGGCAGAACAAGATTATTCTAGGTTTGCTAATCATGAGCTTTGTGCCTTTTACCTTCGGCTTCTCAGCGTCGTTTCTGTTGCCCGCATTCAATAAGGACGTCATCAGTGGTGGTCCAGATGATTTGGGTTTACTGATAACCAGCATGGGCGCCGGGGCATTTTTTGGCTCGATGATATTGGCTCGACTGGGCGACATTAAACGCAAAGGCCGCGTCATGTTCGTCAGCGCATACCTTTGGGGGATAGCAGTCGCTGCTTTTGCGCTGTCACAAAACCTGGGTATGGCGCTAATCCTGGGTGCCGCGACAGGTTTTTTCAGCTCTGTGTTCGGCTCTCTCAACATGAGTATTATCCAGCTTATTGTGCGGCCAGATATTCGTGGCAGGGTGATGGCTATCATGATGATGACTTTTGGGTTGATGCCGATTGGCGTCATACCAGTTAGTGCGTTGGCAGAATTCGTTGGTATAGACGTCGCTTTGCTTTTCTCCGCAGCCATGCTGATGTTGAGTATGGTTTTTCTGGCTTATTTTTTTCCCGACCTGCTAAAGCTTGATAAAGGTCATGGAGACCACATTCTCATAAAAAAATAGCGATATGGCTGGATCTTAGACTTAAACTTGCGCCGAGTTAGGGCGCGCTCTCTGGGGTCTAAATATTATCAGCACAGATATTCCCACCGTAGGGTGTGTTCGCCCCAGCCCCTGCCGGTTTTTCTGATTTAAGGCAATCAATGTGCTGGCTAGCGTTACTACTTTAGACCTCGTCGAAAAGCCGCCAGGGCAATACAATGCACCTCATCTGCTTAGTTAGGTTTACATCGATTCGGAAACCCAACTTGGGTTGGGGTCAAATTTTTGACTGATCGCTGGTACATCTACCACTACTTCTGTTGATAAAAACCGGTGCCGATAACAGCGTCTGCCACAAAGACAGGATGTTGCGAGCATCTAAAACTAACTGGTCCCTAAAAAGACGAACGGTTTAACTTATTCACTTTCTAGAGGCTCCAGAAACACCCTCCATTATTTTGGCAGGGTTCATGCCAATTAAGTAAAGACCTGGGCATCAAAGCTACTGCCCTTAATCCGTGAAATTTAAAGCTTGACTTTAAAAAAAGTTAAGAGGACATTAAAAACGTACGTTCGCTAACTGGGGATAAAAATGTGTCACGACACATTGATGAAAATCACCATAGCGACTATATCATCAGGTCCACGCTTGATGATGCCGTTAGCCTGCTATGCGAAGAATGAAAATCTTGGCCTTGTAGAGATTGCAGCTAATCCAGGTAGCCGAGAAGAAACCCCAAATAGCAAAAGTGACTATTTAGTTAACTAACTAAGAGGGCACAGCGATGAGTTTTAAGCTACTAATCGTAATTACATTTCTACTTGGAACCCTCGGGGTTTCAACCGCTTTGTCTGCTGAAGACAGGGCAGTAATCGAAGAAATCATTGTTACCGCACGTAAAAAGCAAGAATCCGTGCAGGACGTTCCAATCTCCATGACCGCGCTGTCGAAAGAACTTCAGGACTCTACCATTCGAGACCTGGCAGACATCGAGGGATATGCGCCTAATGTTGTTTTTAACCAAGGCGCAGCAGGCGGCGGGGGTGCCGGCACTCGGGTGATTATTCGCGGTATTGCAGGAAGCGCTATCGGCGAAAAATCATTTGATAACCCCATTGCAGTATCTCTGGATGGTATTTTTTTTAATTCAGACTCCGGCCGGATCGTCCAGAATTTCGATGTGGAACGTGTGGAAGTACTCCGCGGCCCCCAGGGGACCTTGTTCGGTCGAAATACAGTGGGTGGCGTAATCAACGTAATTCGCACCAGACCCACGGGTGTGCTGGGCGGCAAGATCAGAGCGACGGCGGGGCGCTACGGTCAAGAGGAAGTGCGAGCTTTGCTCAATTTTCCTATTGTCGACACCTTGGCCGCCAAGGTTTTTTACGCCAGCGTTAAGTCAGATGGACCGCTAGATCGAACGTTCGACGGTGGCCATGCGCCGAAGGTTGATTATGAAAACTTCGGCATTCAGCTGCTGTGGGAGCCAAACGAAAAATTTGATGCCCTGTTTGCCTTCGATCGATACAAC
>JABIVN010000189.1 GCA_018667205.1 Gammaproteobacteria bacterium
AGTTTTTACTCAGCAGCCAAAGTTGGTTACATTCTGCACATCACTAATGAGGTCCCTAAATGACAGACGCACCAGAAGGCTATACGGTCGATGCCGTCGAAGCATGGATAACCAGCAACATTCCCAGTCTTTCTACGCCATTAAAGTGGACAAGGTTGGAAGGCGGGCATTCCAATCTTACCTATAAGCTTGAAGATAGTAATGGCAAGGAAGCTGTCATCCGAAGGCCACCCCAGGGTCAGCTACTACCCAAAGCACATGATATGAGCCGCGAATGGTCACTCATCTCGGCGCTTGGACCAACCGCTGTCCCAGTACCAGAAGCTCTCGGGTTTTGCGAAAGTCCTGATGTTACCGGTGCCTGGTTCTACGTCATGGGTTGCATCAACGGCAGGCCACTTTACAACAACGAAGAAACGCAGGAATGGATACCTGAGTCAAAACGAACCACACTGGCCAATTCATTCGTTGATGTTCTTGCAGACCTGCATTCTCTTGACCCGGATGAGATAGGCCTGGGGGATCTGGGGAAAAGGGACAGCTATGTTGGACGCCAGCTGAAAACCTGGTATCGATCGTGGACTTCATCAATCAAAGGCGCCGATTTTGATGATGCACGCGCGCACGCGTTGCAGAAGTTTTTCCTTGAAAAGCTACCCGAACAAGAAAAAGCACGTGTAGTCCACGGCGACTATGGATTGCACAATTGCCTAACCGGACCTGACTGCACAGTCGCCGCGGTCGTAGACTGGGAGATTTCGACACTGGGGGACCCACTTGCTGACCTTGCATATGCGCTGAATTTCTTCCCCGACCCTACCGATACAATTCCAATTTCTCCAGAAGCTGCTACAGCAGTTCCTGGCTTCCCAACTCGAACCGAGATGGCAGCAAGGTATGGAGCCCGGACCAAGCGAGACCTTTCCAACCTGGACTACTATACGGCGTTTAACCGCTGGAAGTCAGCGTGCATCGTCCATGGCTTGTACGCGAGGTATATGGACGGTAAAAAGAGCTCAGAGGGCGTTGACCTGGAGCACATGCGAAGCCGGATTGATGCCTCCCTGGCACTGGCAGAAGAGGCCGTCAACCGACTGTAACGTAGATCCGGAAAAAAACCCCTGAGAAAGACCTCAGAGAACCCCCCCGGAGAACCCCCCCGGAGAACCCCCCCGGGGTAAGCGAGCGATAGCTAACTAGCAACGTTCAAGCGTAATGGGCAGGTTGTCTTTTGGTTTTGAGATAGGTGATTGTTGTACGGGCATCACGTAATCAGCAGGCACACTAATGCGATAGTGTCGAAGCAGTTCAGCGATGATCAGTTTAATCTGCATATCGGCGAAGTGCAGACCGATACACATGTGCGCTCCACCACTAAAGGGTACCCAGCTATAGTTGTGTCGTTTGTGCTCACTTCGTCCTGGACTAAATCGCGCTGGGTCAAACATCGTCGGATTGTCCCAGTACTCATCCATATGGTGAGTATGGATAGGATAGGTGATCACCAAAACATCAGAAGGTATGAGATAACCATTGTGTTCAAATGCTTGGTTACTGAACTTGGGCAGGGTCGACAGGGGCGGATAGAGCCGTAACGTCTCTTTAATGACCCAACCGGTTTGGCTCATTTTTGCCAGACTTTCGTGAGGTAGAGGGGGCGTGCCCAGTGAATGTACCTCAGCGCGCAACTTTTCCTGCCACTCGGGGTGTTTGGCCAACAAATACACCATGCTTGTCAACGTACTGGTCGTTGTGTCATGGGCGGCCATCATCAAAAAGATCATATGATCGACGATCTCTTGATCAGTATATCTGTTACCGTCTTCGTCTTCTTCACGACAGAGTAGCGCAAACAGGTCCTGATCTTCACTCGCTCGTTTAGCCGCAATTTGATCCAGGAAATAACGACACATGAATTTTCGTGCTTGGATGCCGCGGTACAATATGGTGCCAGGTATGGCTAGCGGAATTCGAGGCATAGAAGCTGCGACGGTTGCTTCAAACGCCTTATTGAGCTTGCTAGCGCCCGCCCCCAGGTCCATGCCTAAAAAAATCGTTGCGGCAAGATCTAGCG
>JABIVN010000190.1 GCA_018667205.1 Gammaproteobacteria bacterium
AAATCCATTGACGAAAAGGCACTAAATCGCTTGAAAAGAAACCCGCCAATAGCCCCAAAAATGACAACAAGAATAACAATCACGACAACGTAGGCTTTCAAATGGACCCCAGGACTCGGCACAACAACACAGGAGCGTGGAATTAAGCACTTTTTGGGTCAATGGTCAAAACAATCGTACCTGAACAAAAACCCCCACCAGACTTCCTGCGGCCATGCCCCGACCGGCCTCCAGATTCTTTTATGCCATTTCGACCAATTGTGCTTTGGACATTTTGGTTATTCCTTAGATTGACCTTATTGATAAACCGTAGAACAGCTCACAACCGCTAACAACCGCTAACAAACATTACGCGCCGTCACCTTTGTTCTACCGGTCAATTTACGCTGCAAGCCTATTAACGCTGTAACGGACACCCACTGGCTTGAGCAGCCTTAACATTGGTTCCTTGAGGGCTGACACGTGAACCGGTAGCGGCATACCTTGGCGGTGAAGCTGGTGAAGCTGGCAAAGCTGGCAAAGCTGGCAAAGCTGGCAAAGCTGGCAAAGCTGGCAAAGCAGCCAGGATTGCATCCGATTTGATCATGTCACTATTGACAGTTTCAGAGAGTAAATACACCGATTAATGTATATGCTGTCGACATGGCCCTTTTAAGGCAGATAACGCATGAAACTGATCAAGCTACTTCTCTCCCCTATCGTCTTCAGCATCGGGTTTCTAACCCCCCTTCTCGCCCTGCTAATTCTGGCAACGAGGACGGAACTCAGCACACCCGTTGCCTACGGCACTGCGCTCACGATTTCCATAGCGTTTGGCATTATCGCCCAGCACCGGGTAGGTAAAAGACCATGAATAGAATCACTAGTAAAAGCATTAATAAGAGCATGATCAACGCCACGGTATACCTGAATTCAATGAGTGAGTCAGAACTGGATGTACTTGAATGCAAAATCGCGGGAAAATATATTCACAAGGCTCCCTGGGGAGCAGTTGTCTGGGGCATTGGCAATCTGATCGCTTGGCTTGCACTCTGGCCACTCGTGCTAATGGATATTATTCCGCTCTGGTTTGGCTTTATCCTGGCAACTCTCAACGTCTCATTGTCCTATCTACCGTCACACGAGGCACAGCACAATATCATTGCGGGAAAAGGGCAACCACTTCGCTGGCTTAATGAACTCGTTGGTCATTTATCCACTATCCCGTTGGTCTTACCCTATCGCGTACTTCGACATACTCACTATGAGCATCACTCACATACCAACGACCCCCAACTTGACCCTGACTTCAATATCCACGCTGATTCCGGCTGGCACTTCCTTTGGAAAAGCATCATGAATCGCCAACCTGAATCCGGTAGGAGCGAAGCCTATCCCGAAACACTAAAACATACGGGTAACGAGCACATGATACTGGATGCCGTCATATACCAGACCGTGTACCTGACGATCATGTTTACACTTGCCTGGTCTGGCTATGCGATTGAAGCCGCGCTCCTCTGGTGGGTACCGAAACAAATCGCCATTACGTACATTGAGTACTACCTAGGCTGGGCGCCACACCACCCGAGCAAAGAACAGGGCCGCTACGCGAACACAAGAGGATTCAAGAGTCGCCTTGGCAACCTCCTTTCGATGGGCATGCAGTACCACATCATTCATCATCTATATTCGAAAATCCCACTCGCACTGACATCCGCTGCATATAGGGCGCTAAAACCAATATTGCAGCGCCGGAACTGTCACCTTGGTGAGTTGTAAATAAAGACCAATGGAACAGAAATCGTAAAGGATCAGACTAGATGAATTTACAAGCAGCAAAAAAAGAAAAGATGCTAGCGCAAGCATGGACAGTCCCGCTGAAGGAAATGGACATTAGCAACTGGTATCTCACCGAGCATGATGTGATCTGGCCTTATTTCGAACGTCTGCGCAAAAAAGCGCCAGTGCATTACACCGAGGATTCACGGTACGGTCCTTTTTGGTCTATTACACGATTTAACGACATCAAGTTTGTCGACCAGAACCACCAACTATTCTCTTCACAGGGATCCATTGGCATCGAGGACCAGCTCGAGGAATTCACAACCCCGATGTTCATCGCGATGGATCCCCCAAAGCATGACGTCCAGCGCAAAGCTGTCTCTCCCGTCGTAGCACCAAACAATCTTGCAGAACTGGAACCCCTGATACGATCCAAAGTTAGCACTATCCTGGAAGGCTTACCTATCGGTGAAACCTTTAACTGGGTCGATCGAGTATCGATTGAACTCACCACCCAAATGCTGGCAACACTATTTAACTTTCCGTTCGAAGACCGTCACCTACTCACCCGGTGGTCTGATATCGCCACCGGTGGGAAAAATAGCGGACACGTAAACACAACCGACGATTTCCAGCGCGAAATGAT
>JABIVN010000191.1 GCA_018667205.1 Gammaproteobacteria bacterium
ACAAAGTTTTGGTTCCCATCGAATGCGGGGTCCGGTTGCACTCCAATGTCCGGTTGCATTCCAATGTCCGGTTGCATTCCAATAAAGGTGGCATGGTTTAAGGGGTAGTATCCAGCCAAAGTGATGCGGTATCAGGTCTCGTTCTCAAGAAAAGCTCGCAGTTCGTCGATGGAGAACGGCCAGCAGATCTCTTTGTCTTCCACTTTAATCACAGGGATGGTGATGGCGTATCGATCCATAAGTTCTGCTGAATCTACGATCTCTACCAGTTCGATACGCAGGTCCATCCCTTGGACTGCAAGTGACAGTAGCAGTTCATGAGCTTCTTCGCACAGATGGCATCCAAGGGTCGTGAAAAGCTGGGCGATCAATTCTGTTCATCCGGTGAGGCTGGTAGATTAAAGAACCGTCGCGCGTTATTCGAGGTCTGGCGGGCTACTTCATCGAGGGTCGCGCCCCGGCACTCGGCAACTGTTTCACAAACCACCTTAAGGTACTGAGGTTCGTTCCTGCGGGTTTTGGGTTTTGGTCTGATGCTTCTGGGCATCAGGTATGGGGCGTCAGTTTCTATCATCAAGCGTTCTACGGGGATGTCTTTGACCAGGGTCAACAAATGTTGGCCGCGACGTTCATCACAAATCCATCCCGTGATGCCAATGTGGCAGTCCAGATCAAGATAGGTGTAAAGCGCTTCTTTTTCCCCTGTGAAACAATGAACCACCAGGTCACTCAGGGTATCACGATAACCTGAAAGCACCTCTGCGAAGGTGGGGTGGGCATCCCGTTCGTGCAGAAACATTGGTAGTCCGGTTTCGATAGCAAGCTCAATATGCTGCTCGAAGGATTTGATTTGTGTAGCTCTTGGCGAGATGTCGCGAAAGAAATCGAGCCCCGTTTCACCGACGGCTTTTACTCTGTCGTTTTCAAGGAGTCCCGCGAGTGTTGCGATAGATTCACGGCTGGTCTCTTCTGCATGGTGGGGGTGGATTCCGGCGGTGGCAAATAGCTGTTCGTGCCTGTTCGCGAGTTCAGCGGCCTGTTCGCTGCCTTGTATCGATGCGCCTGTCACCACCATATGAGTAACGCCTGCATCATGAGCGCGCCGTAATACATCGTCAAAGTCGTGCTCGAACGAATCGTGGGTCAGGTTGGCACCAATATCGATTAGCATAAAAGTATTTAGTTATTCTCTGGTAGTTTGATGGTTTTTTTTGCGGCCAGCGTCTGAATGGCAGTGACTTGCTGGGGGGCGAAATAGTGCTGCTCATGAGGGTAGATTAGCGGCTGAAGCTCGTTCATGCGTCGGCTGTAGATACTGGAGAACATCAACACATTCTGAACGTAATTTCGGGTTTCAGTAAATGGAATAGTCTCGATCCACACATCAAATGGCACATTAGGGTTCAGCCATTGGTTTACCCGTCCGGGCCCTGCGTTGTAGGCAGCAGAAGCAAGGATGCGGTTGCCGTCAAACTTACGTAGCATTTGGCCGAGATAATGGGTGCCAAGCTGTATATTCAAATCTGGATTTGTCAGGCTTCTATTGTTTGTGTAAGACATACCGATCTTACCCGCTACCTGTTTTGCCGTCCCTGGCATCAACTGCATAACACCCAGTGCGCCGGAACCGGATTTTGCGTCAGGCATGAAAGCGCTTTCCTGACGCGCAATCGCAAGGCTCCACTGAACAGGTATGTTGGCGCGACGTGCATGGGTAATGAAATTATCTGCGTAGGCGACAGGGAACCTGTTATCTAGGTGGTTCCAAGTACCTGCTTCGATCATGCTCAGGATGGAAGCTTTGTACCATCCCCAGCGAAGCGCGACGCGTGCAGCGATATTTCGTTCTACGTTGTTGAAACTTGAGGTAGAAAAATACCATTCCCGGCGAGCTCGTGAACGCTCCCCAAGTGCAAATAGTTCTAGTGCCCGCTGTACGCCAGGGCTTTCCTCGAGCGACAGTATCTGTTCCAACGTGACCGGATTGGGCTCATCCTGATAGTTGTACTCGTTTTGCAGGATATCTGCAGAGACAAATCCGTAAAAGGATCGCTCGCTGCTGAGTTTGGCCATGATGTTGCGAGCGATCTGCCTGTCAGCTTCGTCGGCAGAGACACCAAGTGCGCGAGCCTTCCA
The DNA here is from genome assembly GCA_018667205.1 of Gammaproteobacteria bacterium. Classification (GTDB taxonomy): domain Bacteria; phylum Pseudomonadota; class Gammaproteobacteria; order Pseudomonadales; family Azotimanducaceae; genus UBA9659. The sequence goes on from JABIVN010000191.1 coordinate 2,137, forward strand.
GTATTGCCACCTATTTGAATTCTGTTGTTTCTGGGGCAGCAGATTGATCAGGATCATGACGTTGCTCCAGTCTTGATGTGTCAAGCTCTGGCGGATTCGGGCTTCGACGAGTTTTGGTTGTTCTTGTAGATTTACTGGCAACGAATCAATAAGCGCGAGATCACTGGATTTTCCAGCAAGTCGAACGCCGATGTAGGCGTAGGTCTCTTCAAGTTCAGCTTGGTCAAAATTCTGCAGTTTCTCATACTGGCCCAGTGTCAGCAGAGCGTCTAGCGGGTCTATCCGGGCGAGTCTTTTTACGCCATGGAGGATGATCTCGCGATTTCGGGTGTTTTGGGCTTTGAAGGACTTGTATCTTTTGATGGTTTTAGGCTTCAGGTGAACCAGTCGGTAGTTTGTCGCGAATGGTTTGTCTTTCCGGTCTACAAAGCGAATCAGATAAGAGGAAAGATCCTTGCTGTTTTCCTTAAGACTTAGTGCGAACCTTTGCCAGGCATTTTCCGGCGTGATGCCGTCAGCCTCCCGCCAGACATTGAAAATCGGGTCACACTCATCTGGCTGCGAAAAGCCAACGGTCCAGAGTTTTTCCGCCTGGGTCATTGCCTGGTCGACCATGCCGACTTTGTACAACCCATAGGCATGCTGACAAGCAAGTTTCTTCGTTGGCGCGACCTTGTCGTAGTGCGTAACGAAAGTTTGCCACTTACCACGTTTAGCGAGGTTAGCTAGCCAATGCGCTAGAAGAGGCGCTACCAAGGGAGTGTCACGATATTGTTGAGCGAACTGCAGAATGTCTTGTTCACTCTGGCGAGAAATACGATAAGAAACCTCTGTGTATTCCAGATACGGGTAAAGCGGGTAGGTTCGCAATTGTGGTTTTAATTTATGCAGGCGCGAGAACTGACTAGTTTTGATAAGGTGCAGGGCATCCAGGTACATTTGGCGTTGTTTGAAACGGTCTGCAACAACCGTCGGGTCGTATCCCGCGCCCCTGGAAAAGTCGGCAATACAATATAGGGGAGCGCCTAGCGCAAGAAAAAGTCCCAGAAAAAAAGAGGCTAGTAGTTTCACAGCTTTATTGAATAACTCATGTGGTGCAAGCGTACTGAATGTTTAGTGGCGCCGCAAAAAACGAACGTTGGCTGGGCGTGGTTTAAATGCCCACCCTGACGGCAAGGACGTCGCAGGTGGCCCCGTGCAGGACACCGTTTGCGGTTGATCCCAGTAGCAGCGCCAGGCCATGGCGGCCATGACTGCCCACGACAATGAGGTCAGCATCAATTTCCTTGGCCAAGGTGTGAATTTCAGCTTCAGGGCGGCCAAAAATCAGGTGCCTGTCTTCGTCTCCTATACCAAGTGATGATGCGAATTCAGCCAGGTGAGTTTTCGCGGTATCTTGGATTTGTTCCTGGATAGTGGATAGATCCATGGGTATGTCACCGCCGTACGCCAATGAGAGCGGTTCTATGACGTGTACGCAGCTTAGTTTTGCATTGAACGCAGACTTAAGTTCGCAGGCGCGTCGCGAAACGTCTCTTGATTCAACCGTTAGGTCTACACCGACCAGTATGTGTTTGTATTCGCCCATCGCATCCACCTTATTAAGTTGGTATTTTGTGGCTGGATTTAATGCAAATGTACACAGTTAGATATCCGATCACAACTGTTTAAATGAGACTTTTTGAAACGCATTTGCGCAAAGAAGGAGTATTTGTGGCCTATATTCTCATTGGAGTGATCCTGATTCTTATCATTGTGCCGATCATTTCGGTACTGCCCTCGGCCAGACAAAAGGAACGCATGCAGATGCGAATGATAGCAAGAGCGGCAGGTGTGTCTGTGGAGCTGACTTCTATTGACGACCCTAATCCGAAACAGGACAAGTACATCGCTTATACCGGAAAACGTCTCCCTGCTGTCCTGAAAGTAGTTGCTTACCGGTTACAGCGAAAACGGGAAGGAGACTGGCGTCATTTACCCAAGGTTAGCTGGAGCATGTTTAAGGATCTGGATAATCAATGGCACTGGAATTCAGAACTTAACGAGGCGATGAATAAGCAACTTTCCGGGTGGATTGAGGGTATTGCACCTGATTTGCCCGCAGATGTCGTAAAGATTGAAGAAGACAGCTATAACATTTGCGTTTATTGGCATGAGCGAATCAAGGGCGATGAGCACGCCGTACTGGATTTTCTTAAGCATTCTGCTGAGTTATCGCTGATCGAGCCTGGCCCCGTGGGCGAGCCTGATTAAGGGTTTGTCGGTGTTTATCAGCAGAATTCACTTCGATTCAGATAAACGGTTGACAACGCTATCGTGGTTCCGAGTAAAGTAAAAAGGCCGCTGGTCCACAGGCGGTAGATTTAAAAGTTTTTATTAAAGTTTTTATTGTTGCTTGACGTTAGGGGACATTGTCCTTATACATGTCGCCATTCGGGGCATATCAACCACTTAGAGAAGTACTTGCATGGGTAAATCGCTCGTCATCGTCGAGTCACCAGCGAAAGCGAAAACGATCAATCGCTATCTGGGTGATGACTACATCGTGAAATCAAGCGTCGGGCATATCCGGGATTTGTCTGTGAGTGGAACCAGCACAGTCGACCCCAAAGCGCGGGCGAAAGAAGCTGCGAAGACTCGCAAGATGACGCCGGCTAAAAAGGCGAAGTATAAAAAGGAGCGAGCGAGTAAGCAGCTTGTGGCTCGAATGGGTATCGATCCGGATGATGGCTGGAAGG
>JABIVN010000192.1 GCA_018667205.1 Gammaproteobacteria bacterium
ATGCAGAATTACTGGGATTGTCAGCAACTTATCGGCTTTATCACTGTACCGGCGATGAGTGGGTATTTTTGGCGATGACCAACGAAAGGGAATATCGACTGTTCGTCGATGTGCTGACCGGAGCGGGTATACAGGCCCCTGCGTTAGGGTTGCTGCAAGCGGGCGGAGAAACTGCTGCCCAAGCGTTGGAAGCGCTGTTTGTCCGGCACGATTCTGCTTTCTGGGAGAACCTGCTGGCCGGTGCCGGGGTGGGTTGCGTACGTGCCAATGCGGTCACGCCAAGAGAGTTTTGGCTGACTGATCCGCAGTCCATCGCATTAGGCCTGACTGCCGAGACTGAGCATCCGTTGTGGGGGACATACCGCCGACATGGCCGGCAGGTATCGTTCGATGGTGGTGGCCAGCGACTCGGACCCCCACCTGCTGCAGGTCAACATAATAAGGAGGTGCTGCTGGAACGGGGCTTTGATCAGGACCAAATAGCTGATCTTGTTGCTGCCGGTGTGCTTTGGAGCGAGGGCCGCTAACCCAGAGACTTATCTAATAGGTCTACATGACTTTTGCGCTTTCTGGTTAGGATCGTTGATGGAAGCCCATGGCCTAAAAATATTAATCACCTGGGTGTCAGGCATGCATTACTTCGGCGCCTATGTTGCTGATCAACAACATCGAACGACTGGCGCTACGAGATGATTGACGACCGCATAGAAAAAAGGCGACCATAGCCGAGTAGTCATTCAAGAATGTAATGCAAACGTCGTTATACGTTAGGAGCACATATGTCAGAAAAATTATCCCCTGGTGAGGCTCGAGCCCCAGGACATTCCTATCAAGAGGCAATAAAGAAAGATGCCTCTGAACCGCCTGCGTCCTTTCTGACTGAGTCCTATGAATTCCTTGGTGATGCGGATATACCCTATGCTAATTACACGTCAAAAGATTATGCGGACGCAGAATTTGAAAAAATGTGGCCGAAGGTTTGGCAGATGGCCTGTCGCGAAGAGCACATTGCGGAAACTGGAGACTATCAGGTTTACGATATTGGCGAGCTTTCGGTTATCGTTACGCGGACTGAATCCATGCAGATTAAGGCTTACTACAACGCCTGCATGCATAGGGGTACGGCGTTAAAGTCTCCCGGCGACAATGGCTTTTGCGAAAGCTTCCGCTGCCCGTTTCACGGTTGGGTTTATTCGCTAGAAGGTGAGTTAATTGACTTGCCCGAGGATTGGGACTTCCCGCATGTGAAAGGCGATAGCCATAATCTACGTGAGGTTCTGGTGGATACCTGGGGTGGCTTTGTTTTCGTCAATTTTGACCCTAATGCTGAGGCTTTGAGTGAGTATTTAGGTGTTTTACCAGAGCATTTCAAAGATTTTAATATTGACGACAGGTATATAGAGACACATGTTTGCAAGCGATTACCGGTCAATTGGAAGGCAGCTGAAGAAGCGTTCATGGAGGCCTACCATGTAAAGGAAACACACGCGGGTGGCGCTGAGTTCTCTGAACCTGTCACAACCTATGATGTCTTTCCAGAAAACGTTAATCGTTTTATACACACCGTTGGTTCGTTGAATCCCAGAATGCCAAAGGCCCCGAGTCAGCAGGAACTGATGCAGATGCTTTGGGGAAGGCGTGGTCCCGCTGACGGAACATGCCCGGTGGTCCCGGAGGGGATGACGGCGAGAGACGTTTATGCCAGGGTCGTGCAGCAGCAACTGGGTGCAAGTTATGATCAGGACTTCTCTGGTTACTCCACCGCGCAGACGCTGGATTCTATCGAGTATTTTCTGTTTCCCAATCTTTTTATCTTTCCCGGATTAACGCTACCTATGGTCTACCGATTTCGTCCAGACAAGGATGATCCTGATTATTCGTATTTTGATCTGTACTTTCTGCGCCCGAAACACCCTGAAAAGCAACCGCCGCCGCCGCCGGAACCGTTGATGCTGGATATTGAAGATAGCTATACGCAGTCTGAAGGCCTGGGCTTTCTTGGCGCGGTGTATGACCAGGATACTGACAACATGGCGGCACAAACGCGTGGGTTTAAAACCAGCGCAAAAAGTGGCCAAGCCTTAGGTAACTATCAGGAAGTACGGGCTCGGCATCTGCAGCAGCGGGTTGGCGATTATCTGAAGAAATAACATGTCTGAAATCATTCATGAACCGCTGGCGTTAAACAGCAGCGAGGTCCTTGAGCTAGAAGGGGAGAGTGTATTGCTGTGTAATTCAGGCGGCTCACATTTTGCTATTCGAAATCAATGCACACATCAGAACTCACCATTAGCGGGAGGGCGCGTTCGCAACGGGTTCATTTCTTGTCCGTTGCACGGCGTCAGGTTTGACCTTAGTACGGGCGAACCGCGTGGCACGCTAACCAGAGTTCCAGTAAAGACCTACGGGGTCAGGGATGAGGATGGAATGATCGTTATTTCTAATTAGTGTGATTTATTAGCTAACGTTACGGTCGTCGGTCTGTCAGCATTACATTATAGTGACGGGTGCCCAAAGATAAGGTCGGCTTGGAAGTTTTTCAGGGCAAAGCAGTCTGAGCTTCGCACGGTTTTCGCTCATGGGCGTAAGCATCTCCCCGGCAATGCAGGCTAAGGCTTTGTCTAACGATCCATATTGACAATCGCTATCGGTTCGATCTGATCGGCCGGCCTAAAGCCAAAGACTTTGCCATAAAAATAAAGCTCTAGATCCATGCACCGTTTGATGTTCTCGGCGATTCTAAAACCATGTTGTTCGCCCTCAAATGGCACGTAAGCTACCGGCACACCTTTCTTAGTTAAGGCCTCGACCATTGTTTCTGCCTGATTTGGTGGAACGACTTTGTCTTCAAGTCCCTGAAAAAAGATACACGGGCTAGCCATTTGATCTACGTGATGAATGGGTGATCTCGCTTGATAGACTTCAA
>JABIVN010000193.1 GCA_018667205.1 Gammaproteobacteria bacterium
GTAGTGGACTGTAGTGGACCGCACAGAACCATCAGGACGCCAGCCTTCCAACAGGAGTTTGCCACGCTGACCTTGCGTCTAGAATTTCACGAACTCGGCACTATAAGCGAGCATCGCATTTCTTTCTGTCCCCGACATGCCCGTGTCGACATCAGATCAAACGCCTCCCTATGGAGTTTTGGAAGCGCGGTTTGAAGCTTCCTTGCAACAACACAACCGGGTGGGGTGATTTGCTACATCGATGACCCAGGCAGCACGATTAAAAAACTGGCTCCCGAAGATGTCCTGGCTTTGGATGAAGCTGAAGCTTCATGAGACGCCGAAAACCGCTAGCGCCTTGCCTTTCAATATTAGCGTTAATTGGTCTATGGGCGCCCGTGATTTACGGCATCGGATATTGAAGATTATGGACCCGTTTTAATTAGCGCCTGAGGGCTGTCAAACACGATATGCGACATCCTTGCCTGGGCCGTGAAATGTCTCAGCCGCCGGACAATTAGATCCTTACCCCTGGGGTTTTTAGGTCACTCAAACAATGCTTCGTTAACCCCCGCCTGGGTCATTCCGGGCTCCGGACCTGGCTTCACGGTATCGAGTTGAGCAATGATCGCCTCGGACAGCTCAGTGGCACTCATTTCGTTTGGAGATAAAACCGTAGCGACACCAACACGCTCCAAATCAGTCGCATTGGCGAATTGGTCGGTCGAAAAAGGTAACACCAGCTGTCGCACTCCAGTGCCAAGGCACTCTTGCACGCTGTTGTTTCCACCATGGTGAATGGCCAGGTCTGCATAGCGCAGCATTGCCACTTGCGGCAGCTCCCTAGAAACGACCCAGTCGTCAGGTACCGTGCCAAGATCGTGTTTCGGCATTGAACCGATTGCCATTGCAGCCCTCGCACCCACCTTACGAAGCGCTTCGGCAACGCGCGCAAGGACATCAACTCGGTGCGATAAAAAAGTTCCAAGAGCAACGTAAATTTGTGGCCTGTTGTCTTTTTTATCGCGCCAGGCGTCCATATTTTCAGGCAGCGTTTCCTCTCTCACAAGCGGGCCTACGAACCGATGATCTAAGCTTAACTCCGCTGACCGCAGCGCACTATGGTAACGAGAGACACTATTATAAAGCACCCGTCGACCATGAACTCTGAAGGCGTCTTCTACCGGCGGACGCTCAGGCGCCACCATCGCTAGAGCGCTATTCCAACGATCAGTAAAGGCAGCCGTTACGGTATCCGCGAGCCGCTCAACCTCGTTGAGTTGCTCATTGTCGGGACGCATGCACGCTGGCCACTCAGCAGGGATTCCGTAGCGTTCCTTACCCACCGGTAGCTGGCTAGGGTGACCAGGCACCAGTGTCATGAAGTCCTCCCCGATGGCATACATTGCCAAAGTTGATCCGAAGGATACATGGTCGACCAACACCTCTTCGGGTTCGAGATCTTTATACAGCGCAGTGACGGAACCCACCACCTGCTCAGGATTCCACAGCAAATCCACTTGCCTTTGCATCGCTTGATATCGAATCGTGTCAAGCGGCCCCTGCCGAGTGGCTGCCAGAAAGCGATCGATAGAGGCATTCCTAGTAACAACACCGCTATTCGAACTCGCAGCGAGATTCAGCTCACGCCACTCAAACCCCTCGACTTTCACTCGTGGGCGTAAGCTGTGACCCGTCGCAATCACGACCCGCCGGCCGGCCTGCTGTGCCGCTCGAGCCATTACGGCCAACGGACCATAATGGGACGCGTAGTCAGGGCTGATCACTAGCAACGTCATCTGTAGGACGGTTCCGCCTGGTAGACGCTGACCAGCTGTGATGCCATTGCCGCTATCGAGTAACGCTCTTCTACCAATGTCTGGGCCCGCTTGACCCGACCGGGAAGATTGACGAGACTTATGCCATGTCGTATTCCTGCCGCAAGATCGGCGCCTGGATCAACAAGAACGCCTGTATCACCATGTACCACGTAGGTGGGCGGTCCACCGGTACTCGGTGCAATCACCACCAGTCCTGCGGCCATGGCCTCGATCAAGGCAAGGCCGAACTCTTCCTTCAACGCCCCATCAACGTATAAGCCACCCTTCGACCAGAACCCAACACGGCCTTGAACGGTGGCTACGAGCAGCCTAGCAACATCGGCTCGCGGCCTACCACCAAGAAGTACAAGGCCCTCCCGGAGCGGACTTTCCAACGGGATTACCTGATCTATGGCATTAAGCACCGTTTGCTCAGTCTGTGTCGGGTTAACCAGGTCACCGCCGACGAGCACAAGGTTGTAACGTGAATGAATAAGTGGATCGGCAGCCCAAGCTGCGGCAACCCTTTCCATCCCTTTAACGGGATTAAAACGACCAATACTAAGCAGGAGGGGCAAATTCCGACGACTTTTAGGAATCCGACCAGCAAGCTGGAGAAGAATATCTGGCTGCTCTTGAGTTTCTTTTTCTCCGCAGTCGTAGGTTCTCTCTGCCCGACGAATCAGATCGACATCGATACCTTCTGACACCACCGCCACCCGTTGACCGTAACGGCGAGAATCAATTCCGAACACGTCGAGCAGTTCGCCAGGTTTCGCGCGCGGAAACAAGACCAAACGATTCGCGCGTTCGGCCAACCTCTCGACTAGCCGTGCCCGGAACCACAAATGCTCCTTGGCGCACAGTTGAAGAAATTTATCCTGATCAAGTTCACCGCGTGACTGCAGCGAGTGAATCACATTGTGCGGATCTGGGGCCGCACTAAAGCATACCGGAACACCCAACGCTTCAGCCACCTCTGCACCGGCGAGCGTGCCGGCATCGGCCATACGAAGATGCAGCATGTCGATTGGAGCAGCTTCCTGCATCACCCGGCGAAGCCCACGCTTGATCGCTGGAAGGTGCTCCCAGGCAGCATCCGGGGTTTCTGCAGGACGACCATGGTCTCCGACCGTTATCATGGCGTACGCCAAGGCGCTGTCTTTTAAATAACCAGGTTTGCTTAGGCTGTCAGCGAAAGTCCCGCGACCGATAGTAAGCACATGGTCGACTTCTGGACGGCAGGCCAACGCCTCACCCAGCGACACCAGCAGGCTGGCCACGCCACCTGTATCACCAAGACCACCACGGCTAAGCTTTCCGTCCAGTCCGGCCGCCAGCACAAGCTGAGCGATTCGTAAACCAGCGTTACTACATTGCGCCGGTGGTGCTTTAAATACTTCTAAATCGCTTAACGCCAGAGCGGCATGGGTGCCGATCACGTCTTCCGCGCCGGCGAGTCTTTGCAAGGTTGCCCGGCTATTAGACCCGGGTCGGTCACCCAAAGCACCAATTGCCGCGATTCGCGCCGCCAATGCCTCCCCAGAATCTGCAGCAAGCCGAACTAAGAGTTCATTTGAGTGCTTTAAAGAACCTAGAAGGTCAACAAGGCGCGCGCGAACATGGCCGTCGTCGACACTTTCTAACGCGCCCGCGAGGTGAGCCCTGATCCCATCAGGGCTAGCGGTCGACCATCTGCGTAACGTCCGAAACGCGTGCATCGAGTCTATCCCGCCAACAGCAAGCTGTTCGACAAGTGGCCCGAAGGCAGATGCAATGGGCTTTCTTCGACCCAGCAGCCAGGTGGCATGACGCCTGACCAGTTGAAATGGGTGTGCCAGAAGCGCTATAAGTTGCTGGTCAGCGCTGCGATCCTTGACGGCGGCGAGAGACTCCATTACTAGCAGACTCGAAAAGGCTCCCCCTTCGGAAAAGGACTTTAAATCGACCATCAGACCCCGTGGATCCGCAGAGCGGCTAGCAATACTTGCAAGCTGAGAAGAACGCGTCATTACCCGTAAAAAGTCGTCACTCCTCATCAAAAACTCAAACTCGACCAACAATTGGCTATTCGACAGGACCCCGCATTCGTCTTCGCGCACGTAGCTCTCGTGATTAGAAACCTGAATCAGGCTCACAAAATCCGCCCACAACGATCAACAGTTAGATAATTGGACATTTTTTAGCTTCTTTTAGATTGGATGGATTTCCCTACCCGTGTCTATCGATAGGAACCCCACCTTTAGATTAAACTTTTAGTGGATAGAGGCTTTATACGTCAAATGTCGATAAGCAGATCAAACAACAGCACCGATAACTTAATCCTATCCCGTAAAAGTCAGGCTCGTAGCCTCGAAAAACCGCGTGAGCTCAGCCGAAGATAATCAGGGCTGACCCAACTTTCTTTCCATTGCTTCACGCCCGGACACTTTCCCTATCGGGTTTCACCGCAGGAAGAACAAAAGCCTATACGAGAGTCTGAAAATTAACCGAAAGTGTTTCGGGGTTGAAACGACAAGGGTTAATCGTCGTGCCACGAATCTCGCCAGGTTGAGCCCCGTAGCTTTCGCGACACCCTATGCTAAATGCTGCTTGATGAGTTGAACCTCGCACCGCCTAACGCAGAGCTTGCTTCGCGTCTCATCAGCGGGCGGCTGATTGCCGTGGATGGGGGACAGTCCAACGTGCGCTGTAACGACACCACTGTTCGAGCCACTAGGATGATATTGCCAGCATAAGCATCCCGTATCGACCGCGATATTGCCACCCAAGATCAGGCATCAAGCTATTGCAGCAACTTCAAAACGGCGAATATCACGATCAACAACCCCAATGGTAAGCCTGCTCATCGAGTTTTAGCGTCCATAGCGGCTATATAGGCGTAGGTCATGGCAGCGCCAATCGTCCCGCCGGCGCCGGGATAGTAGTTACCCATCACCGATGCTGAGCTGTTGCCTGCGGCATAGAGACCCGGCACTATTGTGCCATCGTCGCGAACCACTTGTGCGTGTTCGTTGGTTAGCAATCCACCTTTTGTACCCAGGTCACCCGCCTTTACTTCCATGGCGTAAAAAGGCGCCTTTGCAACGGTCCCCAGACAGGCATTAGGCTTGTGACTAGGGTCACCCGCATAAAGATCAAATGCACTTTCACCCTTTTGAAAGTCTTCATCCTTGCCGGCTATGGCCATTTCATTAAACCGGGCGACAGTTTGTCTAAGACCATCGGCATCTATGCCTGTTAACTTAGCCAAAGCTTCCAGCGTATCCGCCCGCTTCACATAACCGTTCTCGATATGCCTTTCAGGCGTAACCCCTGGCAACAGGCCACCAATCGCATAACGGCTACGAAACTGCTGATCAAAAATGATATACGCAGGTGGCGCAGTATCCTCAAAAATTAGCCGACCTAGCTCATTATAAGGTCTGGCTTCATTCGCAAAGCGCTGACCGCGTGCATTAACGATCATCATGTGTGGCAGACCACGTTCAAACACAATAATGACAGGTGCGCTGTCTGGCGGCAGCGCGGATGGCATCCACCACATGTCATCCATAAGATCCATCGCTGCGCCAATTCGAGCGCCTGCATTGATGCCGTCTCCAGTATTACCGGGCGAACCAGAAGTGACGCTGCCTGTATTCCAATCGCTTCCGCCTTTGTCGCCAAAGAACTGTTTTCGCATAGCAGCGTTGCGCTCAAACCCACCCGCCGCCATCACTACGCCTTTTCTTGCACGTATGTTGATCCTCGCACCATCTTTTGTGGCACGAACACCCACGACAACCCCATCTTTTAGCACTAAGTCTTCCAGCGGTGTTTCAAGCCATAATGGCACATCTTTTTTTTGCAGAGTAAGGCGCAACCGGGCAATGAGCGCCCTGCCGCTGGAAAGGTGCTCTCGCCGAGCTAGCTTGTTCCAAAGATTACGCGGGAAGAATCTCCAGACCTGCAACAGCCCAAGCGGATTGGCGCGAAAGAATGCCAGCCGGCGTAGTTCAGTCACGGAACCCACGACACCACCCGGCACCGCAAGGTTCGACTTTCGTAATTTGTCATAATCGTTAATCCGCCGCCCCGAAATCACCTTAGGATCAATCGACCGGCCGCCTTTAGAGCCACCTGGCGTTTCCGGTCGGTAATCGGGGAAACCATGTACCAGATTGAATTTTAGCTCACTGTTAGCCATTAAATAGTCGGCCATTTCAGGCGCACGATCGACAAACGCCCGCAGTTTGCTGTCTGCCACGCGTTGGCCAATATTATGTTTTAAATAGGTCAGCGCCTCGTCTGGATCGTCATCAATGCCTGCCTTCGCCATTAACGAATTATTCGGTACCCACGCAACCCCGCCAGATAACGCCGTTGTGCCGCCATAAAACGGTTCTTTTTCAAGTACGATCACCTCCAGCCCCTCATGATCGCCAACAATGGCAGCGGTCAAACCGGCGGACCCCGTGCCAATGACAATGAGGTCTGTTTCAAAATCCCAACTCACAGTATTCACCTCTATTCCCTCGGTAACTTGACGGATTTACGCTATAGGTTCGACACTTTTCTATCACGACTGTCATACGATTGACGGTTTAAGTCAAGCGATGGCTATAGCGCAATTGTCACCCGCGACCTTTAACTATCATGGCCGAAGAAACTCACAAAAAACTGTTTACTTCGCCCTCTAACCCAAAAATTCTTTGGATAGAGTTGTAGGTTGGAGAGCGACCGGTTAACTTAACTCCGCTCAACCGGTGGCATAGCCCCTATTTATAATCCTTCGGATAGCACTCAAAATTGACTCAGGTACCTTATTTTTATTGACGAGTATTTAATTAAGCGATTCAGCGCCTCTAACCTTAAAATACAGGCAGGCTTCTTCTAGATGGTGCGCCCTCTCAGGTTTTTCTGGAACTGAATAAGTCTATTTTCGGGTAGATTCGCTTTTACTGGATTACTGACAAAAATTCTTATCCTCTGCACAGGAACATCTAAATGGAAATAGCAAATATCTTTCAAACCTGGCTCCAAGGTTCGGTAAAAGACGACCGTGCGTGTCGTCGTATTTTCGACAGCATCGACCTGGACGGTTCGGGGACTATTTCTCTAGACGAGCTTGACGCTGTTTTTGACTCTCTTGACGAGCCCGTTGAAAAGCATGAAGCCGCATCCCTAATGGCTCGGATAGATGAAGACAAGAGTGGGCAAATCGATTACGAGGAGTTCAAAAGCTTCATTCTTCAGCTCACGTCTTTCGACAAGCATCACCAGGACAGTGATTTTCAAAAAGCCTACGACAAGTGGTGGAGCAGCCAGAGAGTCGAGGGAGCGCAAGCATCGTCCTCTGATGAGGTAAACGCGGGCAAAGTACTACTTCCTACGAACATCAATCCCTGCGTGCGCAAGGTACAGTACGCTGTTCGCGGAGAACTCCTGATGCTGGCCGAGCAAATTGCCGAAGAGTTGCGACAAGGAAAGAAAAAACCGTTCGAAGAGGTACTTTTTTGCAACATCGGAAATCCCCAAGCGGTGGAACAACCGCCGATCACCTTTTACCGGGAGGTACTCGCCCTATGTGATCATCCGACGCTGATTAACCATCCCGACGCGAACAAAATATTCTCCATAGACGCCATAAAACGAGCCAAGCAGATAACGGAATCAATCCCTGGGGGTACAGGGGCATATAGCCATAGCCAAGGAGTGGTGTCGATTCGCCAGAATGTCGCCGATTTCATCACCCGGCGGGATGGATTCCCTTCGTTAACAGAAGATATCTTTCTCACCAACGGCGCATCGTCCGGCATCGCACTATTGCTTCAGGTGATGCTCGGCCGCCCGGAGGATGCCATGCTGGTGCCGATCCCCCAATATCCCATTTATAGCGCGCTCACCGAACTAGCGGACGGCAAGACTTCGGGCTACTACCTGGATGAAGACTCCGGCTGGGGCTTAAAACCTTCCGAGCTACAAAACGCTCTCGACAAGGCCAAAGATAAAGGCCTAAACCCGCGTGCTATGGTGGTCATTAACCCGGGAAATCCGGCCGGTCAATGCCTTTCAAGGCAGGTGCTCGAGGATATTGTGCGCTTCTGCAAAGAGAATCGATTGGTTCTGCTCGCAGACGAGGTCTACCAGGCCAATATCTACAGTAAAAAGAATTTCATCTCCTTAAAAAGCGTCGTGCGCAGCCTTGGTAACGCTTTCGACGATTTTGAGTTCATCTCGTTTCATTCCACGTCCAAGGGGCTGATCGGAGAGTGCGGCCGTCGCGGGGGGTATATGGAGGTTTGCGGACTACATCCCCAGGTAAAAGCGGCCATGATCAAGCTGGCCAGCATTTACCTTTGTCCCAACTTGGACGGGCAGGTAATGACCCAACTGATGACTACACCGCTGGACGAAGATTCGCCGTCTTACCAGAACTTTAAAAAAGAAGAAGGTGCCATCTTCAGCTCGCTTCAGAGAAAAGCAGCTATGGTCTACGACGTCATGGACAAACTGGAGGGGGTTTCCTGCCAACGGTTGGAAGGCGCGATGTACGCCTTCCCGCGCATCTCGCTCCCCGCAGGGGTGATTGACGAAGCTGCAGCCCAAGGTATTGCACCGGATAGCCACTATTGTCGCTCCTTGCTGTTGTCCACCGGCATCTGCACAGTCCCGGGTTCCGGGTTCGGACAAAAGCCGGGAACATTCCATATCCGGATGACCTTTCTGCCCGAGCAAGATGCTTTGGAAAAAGCCCTGTTGCGTCTGGAAGAACATCACCGCAACTACCTGGACCGCTACCGATAACGTCATTGAGTCGACTCACCAACTGTTATGGTGCGTTTAATAGCGCAACGGGAACATCCGCTAATCAGCCCTGCCATCAATGATGGCGGAACAATACCCGCTTTCAAACGAGCGGAAAGCTAGCCCGTGCGTGTCGTCATGTCTTACGTTTATGATCGCGGTACTTCTGGCTTAGCGTCCCAGTTCTGCGGGTACGGGCGCAAGCCGGAGGAAAAGCATCTCCTACATCGATTTCCATCACCAGCAAAGGATGTGACATGAGCGCCCCGTGCCTGACCTACAAAGGAACCTGCGAGTTGCTCAGTGATCAGGAAACAAAAGACTGGCTCCTGTCCAATCGGGCAAAACGGTTGCATAGTAGCGATAAACAAGCACAAAGGGCTTTAGCCAGGCTCAACCACACACCCAATCGGCGCGTGCTAAAATTCAACCCGGTCAAAAAACAGCCTTCGACAGCCGTATAAAGGGTCAGGCAAACCTTGGTGCAGCCTGGCCTTGACACGTTATTTATTGGTGGTGTCGCACATCAAACGCTGAGGCGGCCTAAAATGGAATGTCATCATATTCGTTATCATCAAAAGGTGGTGGCGAGGCACCTTGTTCTTCCTGAGGCGAAGAATGTGATTGTCCTGACGCCGGATTCACGCGCCAAGCCTGCAAACTGGTAAAACACTTCTCCGGATTACCCCCGCCTGACCAAAGTCGTCCCGAAAGATTAAACTGCACTTGGATTTCATCGCCAATATTGTGAGCATCCATCATTGCACACTTGTCTTTAATCAATTCAAGGGCAATATGATTAGGGTAGGCTGGGTTTTCATTCTCGCCGGTCAGCTTGATCACGAACTCGCGTTTTGTGAAACCGTTGTTGCCATATTCAGTGGTATCGCCAATGGAATGGATCAGTCCCTGGACTTCAAAACTTTGTGACATCCTGAGGAGGGCTCCTTTTACTCAAAATTTAATTCTACGGCTCGCTATTGTAATTCAAATTAACGCGAAACGAGCACTGTTGTTAAAAGTTAATTAGTGCTCGCAAGAACATCTAAGGCCCGGGGCCTTTAGCACCAGAGATGCAAGCTCGACAGGGGTCATCGTTAAGTTTCGTACTGGTCTAATCGCCGATGACGAAGACGTTTTCGTTGAAGTGGTCGACCACGGAACGGATATGAATGCCGAAACTACCGAGCGTGCCTTCGATCCTTTCTTCCCGACCAAAGATATCGGCAGTGATTCTGGTCTTGGGCTTTACGCAGTGAACGGAGCCGCTAGTCTATTCCATCCCAGCGCACTGGAGATAACAAACTGAATAACGAACTGAACAACGAACTGAACAACGAACTGAGCAACAAAGGAAAGGCTCTGTGAACACACTAAGCTAGTGTCGCTAATCCGTTAAATCTTAGGTGGGATAAAGACTTCAAGCAAGACGTCAATAAACACTGCCACGCTCAGCATTGACATTCGTTTTTAACGCTGGCCTCTACTGATGCGTCACCGGTAACTTCGCTCGCCCCCAGAATAGGAACGGACCGACCCGTTCACCCTCATTAACTAACCGCAACTTTGGATAGCACTTACGAAGTGCCGTTAATGTCACCCTTGCCTCAAGTTTCGCCAATTCTCTGCCAATACAAACATGCAAACCCACACTGAAGCTCAACATCTTTTTCCCAGAGCGCTTTAACTTGAAGGCGTTCGGTTCGGGAAATGCTTGCGGATCCCTATTTGCCGCACCGTAATGCATCATCACTTTGGTGTTAGATGGTATCGTCACGCCGTCAACGTCAACGTCCCGTGATGTCGTTTTGAACAAACCCAACAGCGGCGGATCGAATCTCAAGCTTTCGTTAATTGCATCGTCTACGTCAATTTCACCCCGACAAAACTCGTTCCACAAATCACCAATTGTCAACAATCGCCAGACCAGATTTGAGATCAACGACGTCGTTGTTTCGTTCCCCGCAACAAATATCTGACCCGCGAACGAAACCAATTCGTCATCCGACATATATTCCCCATCTTCTTTGGCTAGTGCCATAACGGATAACAGGTCATTCGATTTTCCTGCTTTTCTCTTAAGATGAATCTGTTCCAGAATATACTCACCCATCTCGGCTAGTTCGACCGCATATTCAGAGGGGTCTTCCGCACACATGTTTGCCACCGAAGCATCCGCCCACCTTTTGAATTTTTTAATGTCATCAGTAGGTAGCCCAAGAATCTCACATATGATGATTACTGGAAGCGGAAAAGAGAGCTCATCATGTAAATCCCATTCCGCTTTTGACGCAACCGCATCCAACAATTCCTGCACGATTTCTTCCAACCTGGGTTGCAGATCACTAATCTTCTTGACCAGGAAATCACGCTGAATAAGACCTCTGGTGAAGGTGTGATGCGGCGCGTCTGACAAAATGCCCTGAGACGGCTGAAAGTTAGGCCCGTTGCCGAACCCTTCGACATAAGTTTCTGCATCTAACAACGCACTGTTGATATCTTCATATCTGGATAAAATAAAGAAGGGTGGGTCGAATTTGTCATAAAAATATGCCCTTTCCCGACCTAAAAGCTTTGCGGCCGTTATCGACGGGTCTTGAAGCTCTTCCTCACCTAAAAGATCAACGTCTTTTGTCTGGGCTTTTCCCATATCCATCGTTTCTTCAAATTCCATTAATTACTCCAAACGGTCGTTCTTGATGGTGAAAATACCCCTGCCCCTCACGATGCTTCTGTACCACTCGTTCATGCGTTCAAAGGGTAGGCTGCGGTTAACGCCTAGATAGTAACCCGTGAAGAACCCAGTCTTAAACCTCGAACCCATAGCCTGATCGGGTTTATGCCCCACAGTGAACCGCTGGGTAGAAAATTCTGCGACCAACCCCATGCGTTAACCAGCGGGGATTAACGCAGCCATTTCGACGCAAAACGTACTCCGCAGCACCGCAGATTCAACCTGTTTTTTAGCTTTAGAGACCATGACTAATCTTTGTCAGTTCTTTTAACCACCAGTGTTTTTGTTGGGCCTGAAGACGTAAGGCTCAAGTGTTTCTAATGCCCAGCTACGCTGTCGTTCAGCTTTCTTACCGCCAAAGTAGCCTAGCGAACCAGGAGCAGCTTGCCCGTAACCGTTAAAGTTTCCAAGACAGTCCCGCAGCGGCTTGGTTGCGATGTCGGCTTTGGCACAGTGATCAGCAAACTCGATTTCATCCTCCTGCCTGATATCTACGACGCTGTGACCCCCGTCTCGCATCTCTGTCAGCAGAGCCACCAGATACTCACTGTGCTCTTCAATCGCATCAAGAAAATTGAAACTGCCCCCTGTACCCTGAGGACCGGCAATGATGAACAAATTCGGAAACCCGCAGGTATGCAACCCAACGAAGGTACGAGTGCCCTCTTCCTGCCACTTGGCCGCAATAGATCGCCCGTCGATACCCCGGACACGTGCCATGGTTTCTCTGGACATGAATTCGAAGCCAGTGGCATAGATCAACACATCCAGTTCGTACTGAACACCATTGTGTACCACCCCCTGCTCATTGATCTCCTGCACCCCAAGCGGGGCTACATCAACAAGATGGACGTGGGCTTTATTAAAAGTTGGTAGATACTCGTCATGAAAAGTTGGTCGTTTGCAACCGTAGGGATAGTAAGCTTTTAGCTGCCTCGCCGTTTCAGGGTCGTCTATAATCACATCAATCCGATCACGAATCTGCTCCATGATTCGAAAGCTCGTCTCAAGGTCCCGCGCAACCTGCTCATCCTGACTTAGCCGAGGCCCCTCGCTTCGCGTTCGCCTTTTCGGCGGCCCAGCCTTGCCTGACAGAAAACCATCATTCGCCTGCATCGCCCTTCGACCAAACAGCTTTGCAAAACGCTGCCGTCGATGCTTTGCCCAGCCTGGCTCTTTCTTCCATTCTTCGATCTCCTCTTCCGTGGTTTCACGCTGGTCACGAACATCAATCGTAGAAGCTGTCCGCTGAAACACGTGCAATTGTCCCGCCATTTTTGCGATTTCAGGAACGACCTGCACGGCGGTTGCCCCGGTCCCAATAATCCCAACACGCTTACCCTTTAAGTCCACATCGTAATCCCACCGAGCGGTGTGAAAAGATTTACCCTGAAACTTATCCATCCCAGCAATGCGCGCCAACCTTGGCGTTGTCAGAACGCCGTTTGCTAAAACCAAGTGCTTAGCGCGCATGACGTCACCACGGTTAGTACTCACTATCCAACGCTCGGCAACATCATCCCAACTCGCATCTGTGACCTCCGTGTGAAACAAGCAGTGGTCATAAAAGCCGAATCGCTCAGCCATTTTTTGACAGTATTCAAAAATCTCAAAACCAGAGGCGAACTTCATCTTAGGAAAGTAGCCCATCTCATCGAGCAACGGCAGATAGGAATATGCCTCGACGTCACAGGCAATACCCGGGTAACGATTCCAATACCA
>JABIVN010000194.1 GCA_018667205.1 Gammaproteobacteria bacterium
CAAGACGTTCATCTACGCTAAAAGAACACAGCGGACAGTGGGCAATGCCAGGGGGACGAGTAGATCACGGTGAGGACGCCATTGGGGCCGCGCTTCGCGAACTGCAGGAAGAAATTAATCTGGATCTTAATGAACAGCATGTCATTGGCACTTTAGACGATTACATTACGCGGTCGGGATATGTCATAACGCCGGTCGTTGTTTGGGCGGATGTCATTGAAAACCACCTAAAACCGAACCCAGGCGAAGTCGCGTCGATTCATGCCTTTACTTTTACGGAACTCGCTCGGCGAGATTCGCCCAATCTCGAATCTATTCCCCAGAGCGATCGTCAGGTTCTGTCTATGAACTATCACGACGACGTCATCTATGCCCCGACCGCCGCAATGTTGTACCAGTTCAGGGAAGTCGCCATCAATGGCAACGCCACCAGAGTGCTGGATTATGATCAGCCGGTTTTCGCATGGCGTTAGCAAAACTTTAAAGGTAAATCATGGCACTCAAATATTACGTCGTTGCTGCTTGTGCTGAACTGGCCGCGACTAACCAAATGCACATCGACCTGAATGGCGAAGAAATCCTGCTATGCAGGGAGGATGGAAATTATTTCGCCGTTTCGTACTACTGTTCGCATGAAGCGTTAACGCTCGAAGGAGGCGCCATCGAGGCCGGTTGTATCACCTGCCCCTACCACGGAGCTGAATTCAAATTAAGTGATGGAAAGGTCATAGCACCACCAGCGTTTGAACCCATCAAGACTTATCCGGTAAAAGTTGAAGACGACACCATTGCTATCGGCATCAACGAGTAACAACCCCTCCCAGTAAACGCCTCACGCGTTTATACATTCCGCGCTGTGACAGCTATCTTTCGAACCCGGTTGATTAGGCGCCACCGCTTAAAGGGCTCTGTAGAAGCTTTCAAGTAAATCTACCTGGTTTGCCTCAAGTGCAGCCAGCCCCTCGGCATGAGCATCGACAAAATCCTGGACAGAGGCATACCTGCAAATTTCCCTGCCTTTCCACATCACCACATAGTCGTTAGTCGTTTTCTGCTGGAATAGGCCCGTTTTAGCTTCTGATGCCTGCACCATATTTTTTTCCGGGACGAATGTCCTGTTGGTTTTTCCTTAAAGCAGCCTACCATGCCTACTGGCACATTTCTCGGCGACCTTATCGGCCGTTCCTATAGGTCCTAAGGTTTTCTGTCCTGGTGAGATCCCATAGGGGAGGTAAACAACCCACCAGGGACTTTCTGCATAGGGTGCATAGGCATCATCATTTACCAACAGTTTCAGAAAGCGACCGGCTTACTGCAATGCGCTATCACACGGGGTCCGACCTAAAAAAGTGCCGATCTAAATCATCCAAACTCTGGCAGGATCTCGTTAATGAAAAGCCGCGTTTGCGCCATCACTTCCGCCGTACCATTTGCCATGGGTAACATCACAAATTTATGGCAACCAGCATCAATAAACTCCTGAATTCGCCCAACCATTGCTTTTGCATCACCCGCGACCAGATACCTGTCCGGTGACTGCTTTAATCTTCCTGCCAGCCCCTTTGCCGTCGTTGTCACAACATCATCTTCGGGGCTTCCAAAGCGAAACAGAAAGGAGGCACCGTAGTGGTCGTCATCGATGCTACGACCTGTTTCCAGAAGGGCTGACTTGATGCCATCTACGACCAACTTGGCTTGCTCGGGCGTGTCTATACCACCCAGCCAGCCGGTGCCGTATTTCGCGGTACGGCGCATCGCGACCTCACTTGAGCCTCCGATCCACAAGGGAATATGCGGGTTAGCGGGTTTCGGGGAAATCGAGGCCCCTGCATACTGAAAAAATTCCCCGTCAAAATTAACATCGTTCTCTGACCAGAGCCGCGCGACCAATTCAAGCGCCTCATCTGCTTTCTTACCTCGCCTTTTCGTCTGGGTGCCAGTCGCGGAATAGTCCTGAGCAAGCGCGCTGCCCAAACCAAATGCGGGCAGGAGCCGGCCATCACTTAGAAAGTCGATCGTTGCACATTGTTTGGCCGTTAAGAGTGGGTCACGTAAAGCAATTGAAGCGACATTCATGCCAAAACGGATTTTCTCGGTATGTCCGGCCAATGCAGCCATCGTTGACATACATTCCAGCATGGCCTCCTTCGATACCAGACGATCTGTCTGCCAGATAGAATCAACGCCACCTTCTTCACAACGATCAACCCATCGCCAATAGTCCCGTGCTGTATCAAAGGGAAAACGCGATATCCCAAGCCCTAGCCCAATCGTCATCCGTCCGTGCCCCTGATGCCATCCTTTGAACCCGTTAGAAGCAATAACCGCATAGATCCGGCCTTCATTCTTTTGTCATCTTCGACATCATCGGTCCTATTCCTTCAGTTTGTATTTGCAAGAGCATTTCTCCCAGGAGGTCTATCGTGGCGTGCGGTAATTGATGAGCAGCATCGAGCGTTTCCAGGCAAAGGTACACAATTTCCTGCGCTGGGGCATCTTTTACTGCACTAATGAGCCAATCACCAGATGGGTCCTTAAGCTGCCCACCCTTACGGGCTGTTTGCGACACATGGTTCATCCAAAGCGCTAGAGGAAAACATAACAGATTGTTTTTACGCACCGCACCCGGATCGACCCAAAGCAAAGGGAGCACTCTCTCTTTAAGTTTTACGCTTCCGTCTTCAGCAATCTGTGTGAGCAGATGGGCAATGCCCGGGTTGCTGAACCGTTCCAGCACCTGGCTGCAATAGCTAACGGTATCAACCTCGCCAGGAACATCGAGCAGAGGT
The DNA here is from genome assembly GCA_018667205.1 of Gammaproteobacteria bacterium. Lineage (GTDB taxonomy): Bacteria > Pseudomonadota > Gammaproteobacteria > Pseudomonadales > Azotimanducaceae > UBA9659. Next base: position 2,790 of record JABIVN010000194.1, read on the forward strand.
CTCACTGTGGCCATGAAACGCTCGACCAAACGTCGCACTTCATCATCTTGCATCGCGCTGCATACGGTGTCATAGCCCAGAGAAATACCAAGATAAGCCAGCAAACTATGTGTCGCATTCAGTATCCTTAGCTTAAGTAACTCAAAGGGAGCGACGTGTTCAACCAGTTTTATCCCGACAGTTTCCAGGTCAATGTCGCAGTCGCACCGTTCCATCACCCAGTCACTGAAAGGCTCCCTGAAAACAGGCGCCTCATCTCGCAGTCCCACGTCGGTATGCAAGATGTTTTTCTGCCGCTCGGTGGACGCTGGGGTAATCGAGTCAACCATTGAGTTCGGGAACTGAACACGACGTTTAATCCATTTCAAAAGGCCCGGATCATCCACTAGCTGGGTTTCCAGCAGGCCAGCAAGCCGGTCACCATTGGACTGTAGGTTGTCACAACTCGCTATCACCAGCGGTAGATCTGCAGCGCGTCTTCGACGAAGACCTTCAACCAGAAAATTAACCAGTTCATTGGACTCCTCACCGTAGCCCTTCTCTGTCACCGTTAGGGTGACTAGTTTCAGCGACGCCTTGCTAAATAAGGAGAAAGCAACGTCAAAACCAGTCCTGGGCGTTTCGATTGCCCGAACGCACCCAATGACGCTAGTTTCCCGAGGCTCGGACAGCAAAGAAAGCGTATAAAGATAATCCTGTGCCGCTAGAAAATCACCGGTAAGATCGCTTCTTAGTGACACACCAAAAACACCACAATCTGTATTTCCTTTTCTGGCAAGGGCATCGAAATAAAAACACTGGTGCGCCCGATGAAAAGCACCAACACCGATATGGAGTATTCCTATCACCAGATCCGCGACCTGATAGTTCGGGATTTTCGTGTCGGGGGAAGCTGCGCGATACGTATCCAATGACAGTCTTGGGTAAGGACTATCGATACATTTCGTCCATTTCCCATCGACGGGGAAACTCAAGCGGTACGCTCAGAACGCTGATATTGGGCATCTCGGGCGCCATGTCCTCTCCTTTAGTTACCACGCCAGCCAAACAGACGCGGCCCACCTG
>JABIVN010000195.1 GCA_018667205.1 Gammaproteobacteria bacterium
ATCAGTCTAAATACAAAAGTAAATATAAACTTTCTATTAAAGACAATGAAAAATTCTGGGCTAAAGAAGGTAAAAGAATCTCTTGGATAAAAAAATACAAGAAGATCAAAGATGTAAAATACAGCAAAGATGAAGTAAAAATTAAATGGTTTTATGATGGCACTTTAAACGCTTCTGCTAACTGTATTGATAGGCATTTAGAGAAACAAGCTGATAAAACAGCCCTTATTTGGGAGGGAGATGACCCCAACGAGAGCCAGGCATTTTCCTTTCAGGATCTCAAAAATGAGGTCTGCCGCTTTGCAAACGTCCTAAAAGCTCAGGGAGTGAGCAAAGGCGATCGCGTTTGTATCTATATGCCCATGATCCCGGAAGCCGCGTTTGCGATGTTGGCCTGTAGTCGTATTGGCGCCATCCACTCTGTTGTGTTCGGTGGTTTTTCACCGGAAGCACTCAAGGATCGCATCAATGACTCCTCCTGCAGACTGGTTGTCACGGCAGATGAAGGTGTACGCGGGGGGAAAACCATACCTCTTAAAGCCAATGTTGATGTCGCCGTGACAGATACGGAGTGTGTCGACAGCGTCATTGTCGTTCGGCGAACAGGTGTAGAGATCGATTGGCTGGCACATCGAGATATCTGGTATCACGAGGCCGTCGCGGCCGTCAGTGATGACTGCGAACCAGAATGGATGGACAGCGAGGATCCATTATTCATCCTCTATACCTCAGGCTCGACGGGAAAACCCAAAGGCGTACTTCACACAACGGGCGGCTATCTTCTCCAAGCCGCCATGTCGATGAAATACGTCTTTGACTACCGCGAGGGAGAAACTTACTGGTGCACCGCAGACGTGGGCTGGGTGACCGGGCACACTTACATCGTCTACGGGCCGCTGGCAATTGGCGCGAAAACCTTGATGTTCGAGGGTGTGCCAACGTACCCTGAGGCAGACCGGTTCTGGGCCATAATCGCGAAGCACCGCGTCAATTTATTCTTCACTGCGCCCACCGCCATTCGCGCACTTCATAGTCTCGGAGATACCTGGGTGACGTCTCAGGATCGCAGCTCGTTGCGCATCATTGGATCGGTAGGTGAACCGATCAACCCCGAGGCATGGGAGTGGTATCACCGTGTTGTGGGAGAAAGTCGCTGTCCGATTGTCGATACGTGGTGGCAAACTGAAGCCGGTGGGGTGATGATCACCCCCCTCCCGGGCGCCCATGCGCTGAAACCCGGGTTCGCCAGTTATCCCTTCTTCGGTGTCGAGCCGGCATTGCTCGACGAGAACGGAGCTGAAATACGAGGAGCCGGCGCGGGTTACCTGGTTATCAAACGAAGCTGGCCAGCCCAGATACGCACCGTCTTCGGTGATCATCAACGTATGGTAGACACGTACTTCACGACCTACCCCGGCTACTACTTTACTGGTGATGGCGCACTCAGGGACGAAGACGGCTATCTACGCATCACAGGTCGCGTGGACGATGTCTTAAATGTTTCTGGTCACCGCATGGGGACTGCAGAGGTGGAGAGCGCTCTGGTACTACACGAGGATATCGCCGAGGCAGCAGTCGTTGGGTTCCCGCACGACATTAAAGGCCAGGGTATCTATGCTTACGTGACGCCGATGAGTGGCGTAGAGGACAGTGAGACGCTCCGTACCGAACTGATTGCACTGTGCGTCAAGGAAATCGGTCCCATCGCCAAGCCAGACAAGATTCAATGGGCGCCAGGGCTACCCAAAACGCGGTCCGGCAAGATTATGCGTCGCATCTTGCGTAAGATAGCGGAAGACGAGCTCGACCATCTTGGCGATATCTCAACGCTTGCCGACCCCAGCGTGGTGAGACAACTTATTGACTCCAAGTAAGCGATAGGCAGAGCGGTCATTCTTTGAGCCGGAGCCCACGGTAATCTGCTGCCAAGCGTATGGATGGTTTGAATGAGCAATAAATCACAACCCTCATTCCAGGTCGCCTTTGCCCTGTTTTTGGCCATCGTGGGTATTATTGCAGTTGGGTCTGCGGTACTCGGGACATCCATCCACGTTCTATTAATAGTAGCCCTCACCTTAACCTGCTACCTATCCTCGCAACTTGGCTATAGCCTAGAGGAATTGATCGAGTGCATGGCCAGAACTATTGGCCAGTCGATGTCGGCACTGCTCGTATTCATACTTATTGGATGCATAATTGGTGCCTGGATTCATTCCGGAACCGTTCCTGCATTGATCTTTTATGGACTTGAATTCCTACCGCCAAAATACTTTTTACCGGCTGGGTTGGTAATCTGCAGTATTGCTTCAGTCGTGACGGGTACATCATGGGGGACCATAGGCACTGTCGGTCTGGCCTTGTTGGGCGTAGGCATTGGTCTTGGGATTCCGCCGGGGCTTGTTGCAGGAATGATCATTTCAGGCGCATTTTTTGGAGATAAAATGTCGCCTATTTCCGATACTACCAATCTGGCGGCGCTAACAGCCAAGACGACTATTTACAGTCATATTGGCTCTATGCTCTTCACCACCATCC
>JABIVN010000196.1 GCA_018667205.1 Gammaproteobacteria bacterium
ATCCATCATGTTGAGGTGCTTTTCATTGATCAGCATGGTTTGTAGGTCCGACCATTCCTGCCACGCTTTGGCCGATACCGTCTCGAAGATCTCTTGACCCCTTGGGCCAGGGAACGGTGCAGCGTTTAGACCTGGGAGTTCTTCTTTAAATCTTGTGCAGAGTACTGTGCGCGTCATGGTAATTCTCAATCACTGGGTTTCGCAGTTTATCGGATTATTGGAGTAACAAAAAATAGTCTTCAAAACTCACTGTGCTTCGTTGTCTGGTAGTTCAGCCAACATTTTGGTGACAGGCTTTGTCAATCCTATTAACTGGGGTGCCGATACGTTGAACCAGATTTCCTCGCCAGGTTCAGCAATGCGATTGGTTTCTCGGACAATGACCCGGACCGGTTCTATGTCCAGGTGATAATGCGTGAAGGTGTGCCGAAATTGGGGCATTACTGTCCGTTCCAGTTCTTCAAGGTTTAATGATTGGAGCAGTGAATCAATCGCGTTGACGGATTCGCATTCCGGAAAGCTCCACAAGCCACCCCAAAGACCTTTCGAGGGTCGTTTTTGTAACAGTACGTTGCGGTTCAGTTCCGCGATTAGCATAACGGTACTTTTCAGGGGCATCACTTTTTTCGGTTTCTTGCCTGGATACTGGCCAATCGTGCCGTTGATCCTGGCGCCGCAACTGTTGAAGTAAGGGCATGCTGGGCAATCAGGCGCAGAGCGGGTGCAGACGGTGGCGCCCAGGTCCATAATTGCCTGCGTGTAATCAGCAATGCGATCATGTGGGGTCAGGGCTTCTGCCTTTTTCCACAATAACTTTTGTGTCTCAGTTCCGCCAGGCCACCCGTCGATAGTGAAGTGCCTGGCTAGTACTCTTTTTACATTTCCATCCAAAATTGCCGCGTGTGTATCGTGACAAATTGCGGCGATGGCGCCGGCGGTAGAGCGGCCGATGCCCGGCAATGTTATCAGCTCATCTACCGTGGCTGGGAACTCGCCATTATGCGCCGCCATTATTTTTTTTGCCGTGATGTGCAAGTTGCGTGCGCGAGCGTAGTAACCCAGGCCAGTCCAAAGATGCAGAACCTCGTCTTCTGTCGCTGCAGCAAGCTCATCGACGGCGGGAAACCGGCCCAGAAACTTTTTGAAATATGGAATCACCGTTGCCACCTGGGTCTGCTGCAACATGATCTCGGAAACCCAGACTCTGTAGGGCGTCTTGTCGGTCTGCCAGGGCAGTGACTTTCGTCCATGTTGATCAAACCAGTCGAGCAACTGTTTGGCGAAGCTGGTCACTTTTTCTTAAACAGGTTTTTGAATAAGTCGGCGGTGATGTCCTTGTACTCTTCCGGCACCTTGTCGTTGATCAGTTGCTCTATTTTTTTATTGCCGCGACGCTGCAGGTCCTGTTTGGCAATGTCAGTGATAAGTTGGTTGATCGCGCCATCTTTTCCTAGGCAAAGGTCTGCTGGTGAATCCGAGAATTTGCCTGAACAGATCAGTGGCCAGCGAGTATTTGCTAGCTGGTCGCTGATGTTAAATTTTCCAGACTCAGTTTTCTTTAGCAGGGTGGTGACATCGTAGTTCAATGTTTCCGCCTGCAAATTTATTCCACCAAGCGCGGTGATGGAAATGTTTTCCAGAGATGCGTTAAAAACCTGGCCCGCTTCAATACCATCGGTAAAGACGTGGTCCCCAACCATGTTGTCAAAAGGCATGATGTCAGGCCATTCACTGACAGAGGTTGTTTTCCCCGTGATTGATCTAATCGTTGCCGCAACCGATTTGAGGGGGCTTACGTCAAGTGTTCCATCTTTGATGACGAAGGTTGATTTTCCGACTAGTGTTGTCGACAACTGACTCAACAGGCTGCCATCAAATTTGACGTTAGCGTTGGCAGTCAGTGTGCCCGTGATGCCTTCGACCTCAACAAATTCAGCGATATCAAGTCGATCCAGCGTGAGTTTGAATTCCGTCGATATTGCCCCGGTCAACTGGGTATTGGCGCTAAGAACGATCCTTCCATTGTAGCCGGATGCATTTGCGATGAGATCAACAACCCTGCCGTCATTTTTTAGCTCTAATTTTGCGTTGATCAGTTCCCCACCATCAACAACCAATAAGGCTACTCGAAGGATGGCCTTAAGGCGTGTATCACGCAGCAATTCTATGGGGATGAACTCGCTGTCAACCGGAGCATTTGATGCAGTGGCAACGTGGCTCGCGCCTGCAGTGTCTGCAGTGTCTGCACCTGTTGAGTCTGACAGGTAATCTGTTGTATCCAGCTTGTCTATTCGAAGGTCTGCTGTGATCGCCGTAGTGGGTGTCAACTCAAGCATCGCCGTTCCCGTGAACTTTGAATCGTCGAATTCACCCTCCAGTGTGCGCATGTGAATCAGGGTCGGGTCTATCGCAATATCAGCGGTGAGGTTTAGGAATTTGACAGGAAGTTCGATATCGAAATCCCGTGATAGTTGCGACGGGTCCGCTGTTTGTAGATTGATTACACCGTCATATCTTGGGGTAGTGCCAGCCAGGTTTATCACGCCCGAAGAAGCGATATTGGCCGAACTCATGCGGATATCGTTTCGCGTTAATACAATGGCTTCTTGTGAAGGTCGCCATTGCCCTTTGCTGACCAGGCTTACTTCGGGATAGCGTTTGCCTTCTACCACCAGCTTTATTGTTGTAAAAAGTTCATCAAAGCCGAACTGATCATTGGATCCGTGATACTGCAACTGACCGGTGGACTCAATCGACGCCTTCAGGTTCCCCAGGTTATCCTGAAGGCTCACGATCAGGGAAATGTCGAATGGCCGGTCCGACGTGAGTGCGCTAGTACCCAGCCGTGTCAGGACAACGTCGTAGTTCTGGGCTGTTTGTTGATTGACATAACTGATCTCCAGGTCCTCTACCAAGAAATATTGCAACGTAGATGTCTGGGCGATTTCAGGTGAATCGGAATCGCCAGGCGCGGGCGATATATCTGTGGTGGTCAGCTCCCAGTTAGCATTACCGCTACCATCTACCAGTAACGAAACCTGGCCCCCCGTGATGGCTATTTCGTTGACATCTATGATTCGTTGCTGGGTAATGAGTGGTATCAGATCGATATCAACAGATAGCTGCTCCAGTTTGATGAACGGTGGCTCGCCGGGTATCCCTAAACGTATCTGTTCAGCATTGATCGCGATAGGCGGCCAGTATCGCCATGACAGTTCACCTTCAAAGGTAACTTCATATCCAGTGGCCGATTCGATGCCTTGTGATATCTGATTTTTAAAGCGGTCCGGGTTCTCCAATAAGAACAAGGCAACTATTGCGACCAGTGCGAGTAACAATGAAACCAAGGTAATAAGTCTGATCACAGTACTAGCTTTTAGCGTGGGCGAGGTTTTGGCGAGGGTAGCCACAAAGGACGCGCGCAATTCCCAGAGTCATTTGCTTGTTTCCAGACTCAAGGTCATAAAAGGATTCCCCGCCAAGCCTGAGCAGCGTGCAGTCTTCAAGCGCCTGAACAGAAGCCGCTCTTGGTTCTGGGTCAAGGGCGGCCAGTTCTCCGAATACTGCGCGGGCGCCGTGTTCGGCCAGGTCCCTGTTGCCCTTAAAGATTCGGCCGCGGCCGTCTATCACTATGTACATGCTGGAGCCTGGATCGCCCTGGGTCATGATAATGTCACCGGGTTGGTCGTCGATGGCTTCTATAACCGCTGCAAGAGCGATCAGTTGCCCCTCTGGAACGGAAGAAAAGATCGGTACGGACTTTCATATAAGGACTTTCGCTGTTGTGAGAAGCATAAGTGATGGTTGATAGGGCGTTGAATGTTCAGATCAAGGATTATGCCTGAAGTTGGGTTCAGGTTCTAAGCGAACTTGTCCGCTGGTTTTGTAAAGCTGCGGCCGCAAGGCTATCTTTTGCAAGGACGTTAGTGATAACCCTAGACAGAAAGGCGTTCACGCTTCAGCCTTAAAGGGCTGTAGCATGAACGGGCTAATTCACCAGATCACCGCTAATAGAATTTGACGTCTGCTTTCCGGTTGGTGTTGTTACCGTTGACGAAATAGAGCCGGCATCGCCGCCTTGAGTGACGGACAGGCTAAGCGCAAAGTCAATGTCCCTGCCAATCGTGAACAGAGCGAAGGTGTTGTCGTTTACAGTGCGACCGCAAAGGAATAGTAGATCATCAGTGTCGGCGCCAGTTAGGCCCGATACCGTGCGATTGACGGATAAATTAGGTGAAAAGGTGGTTTCGGTGCAGTGATCAATCTGCAGTGTGCCGTCAGTGAAAAGGTCAATGGCGCCGGCACGGTTGATCCAGTGAATAGGTCAATGGCGCCGGCACGGTTGATCCCATCGGAGGCGACATCGAAGTCAAAACTTACTTCATAAGCAACCGGTGTCCTGCTGAAAAGGTTTGTGATCCAGAACTAAGCAGGGGCTGCAATCCGCTCAGGCGATGTAGCAATGCTGGCGTCGGTGAACGCAGAGGTAACCGACAGCCTTTAGAAGATCTTGCACCAGGATAAGCTGCAGCAGCAATACCGCCAGGAGCCCGCCTGGTATTTCAGCCAGACATGAACATGTTGCTGAACATCAGCGATGTGGGTGTTTTGTCTTCGGGGCGAATGCCAAGCCGGGCTAAAGAGCGATCCCCAGCGGACAAGGCGGCGCCTGGCGCAACGGCTCTATTATGCAAGCGAGATGCCTTTTAATAGTGATAGAAGGTCCCAGCAGGACTCCCTGGTATCGTTCTATTATGCTTCATAAGGTAGCATCCATCGACATGGGGTTTGGTTCAGCATTGGCCGAAAAGGTTGTGGTTCGGCGTTTTCGTGCACTTTGAAGATCGAATCTGCTAACCTTTCGAGCGATATTTATAAGGAGATAAAAGGGATGTCAGCAGTCGGTACGGAAGGAAACCCACTCCGGGTTGCAATCATTGGCTCGGGCCCGGCGGGTTTCTACACGGTCAGTAATTTTTTGAAGAAAAAAGAAATTGTCGTTGAGATCGACATGTATGACCGGCTTCCGACACCCTTCGGTTTGGTGCGCGCTGGTGTTGCGCCGGACCACCAGAAAGACAAATCCGTACAACGTGCTTATGACAAAAGCGCGCAGATGCCAAACTATCGGTTTTATGGCAACGTTGAGTACGGTTCAGATGTTCATCTTGAAGACCTGAAGAAGCACTACCACCAGGTGATGTTCACAACGGGAGCGCCATTTGACCGCAGTTTGGGTGTGCCAGGTGAAGACCTTGAGGGTAGTTTTTCTGCGACAGAGTTTGTTGCATGGTACAACGGGCATCCGGATTTTGCAGATCGCCAGTTTGACCTGAGTCAGGAAAGTGTCGCTATCGTGGGAATCGGTAACGTTGCCATGGATGTGGCCCGGATTCTGTGTAAAACCTATGATGAACTGGCGGTAACCGACATTGCCGACCATGCGCTCGAGGCACTCAAGAACAGTAAAGTAAAGAATGTGTACATTCTTGGTCGGCGTGGTCCTGCGCAAGCGGCCTTTACACCACCTGAAATCAAAGAGATGGGGGAGTTCGATGATGCAGATGTAACCGTGCCATCAGCCGAGGCTGTCGTTGACCCGGCTAGCCAGGCCATTCTTGATGAGAGTGGAGATAAAAACGCCCAAAAGAATGTAGGCTTTATTCAGGAATACGCGCAGCGTCCTGTCACAGGGAAGTCGCGATTGCTGACGATTCGCTTCCTTGTGTCACCTACCGACCTGATGGGTGAAGAGGGCAAAGTGGCTGCGATCAGACTGATTAAAAATGAGCTTGTTCAGGGTGACGATGGCTCGGTTCGTCCAAGGGCGACTGATCAGGAAGAAACGATTCCTGTCGGATTGGTGTTCCGGTCCGTGGGATACAAGGGTTTGCCGTTACCGAACATTCCCTATCATCAGGATTGGGGAACGATTCTTAATCAGGCTGGCAGAGTTGTTGATGAATCGGGTGACGCCGTAACGGGTCTATATACGGCCGGGTGGATAAAGCGCGGGCCGAGTGGTGTGATTGGTACGAATAAAACCTGTGCCCAGGAAACGGTGGCTTGCATGGTTGAAGACCTGGCGGCCGGCAGGTTCAATGAGCCCGAGGATCCTAGTATTGAGGGTGCCGCAGCCCTGGTTAGGATGCGAGAACCGGAGGCGATAAGCTATCAGCAGTGGCAGAAGATCGATGCAGTGGAAGTTGCCAAAGGCGAGACCCAGGGACGACCCAGGGTTAAATTTACGCGCGTTGCCGACATGGTCAGTGTTGGAAAAAACTAGCCCTTTACGGTGGGTATTACCTCATCCAGGTAAGCGCTCAGCGCATCTTCATTCCAGGGTGCGCGCAGCGCAATGTTGATCATGTCTGCGCCGGCTTTCTTGTAAGCATTAATGCGGTCAACCGCTTCAGTGGGCGTACATAAAAGTGCGCCGCCCTCAACGCGCCTGGCGGCTGGACCCCAGTCCGTGGCCAGTTTCTCTCGTTCTGCGTCTACTTCTGCTTGTGAGGTACCAAGGTGGAACATCAGGTTGATTGAGCGCTGAAGCGTTGTGGGGTCACGGTCTAGTTTGTCACACCACGTATCAAGGACGCTGGAAAGCCGGGTAAAGTTTTCGACGGAGGTATACGCAGCGTTCCAGCCATCTGCATGCTTTGCCACCAGCTTTAGTGTTTTCTTTTCCCCGAGCCCGCCCAGCCATATGGGCAGTCGGTCTTGAATGGGCAATGGGAGGCACGAAGCATTGTCGACGCTAAAGTGTTTGCCCTTGAAGGAGGTCCGTTCCTGAGTGAGTAGCCCGCGAATAATTGTTGTCGCTTCGTCCAGCATATCCAGTCGGGTGCCGACGCCGGGAAAGTCATAGCCATAAGCTGTTGCTTCCTGTTCGTGCCAGCCAGCGCCCAAGCCCAATTCGAATCTTCCGCCCGAGATATGATCCAGTGTCGCTGCAGCTTTAGCGATGCTGGCGGGGTTGCGATAGCCAACGTAAAAAACCAGGCACCCAAGGCGAGCATTTTTGGTTTCAGCGGCAAGGGCACCCAGGGTTGTCATTGCTTCGAAGTGATCAATCGTGCCGCCGGCGGGTGGGGCTTCATAAAAGTGATCCCAGGCGGAAATCCAATCGACTTTTTCGTCGAGCTTTCGCCAGAGCGCCCGCAGAGTATTCATCGACATGTTTTGTTGGCCGACATGCACGCCCAGTTTCAAGGACATCTTTAGAACTCCTGGTTAGTGGCTAACAATGATAGCAACAGTTGATCTGATGGTAACACCGATGATTTATTGCTTGGCAATGGCTAAAGGGTTGCGGAAGATTAGGTGTGGCTATTCTTGACCTGACCAAAGGGGCCGTAGGCGCCCAACTGACTCGGATGACGATCCCGTATTTTCTGGGGATATCGTCCATGATCCTTGCTTCAATGATCGAGACGATCTATATCGGGATTCTTGGTGCAAAGGAG
>JABIVN010000197.1 GCA_018667205.1 Gammaproteobacteria bacterium
AACCCAACCTTGGAGAGGGCAGCCCGTACCCGTCTGCCAACCTCTTTGGGAGAAAACCCCGCGATGGTCAATGGTAATGCAACGTTGTCATAAACGGTTCGATCAAACAAAAGCTGATGGTTCTGAAACACAACCCCCACATTCCGACGCACAGTTGGTACCTGACGACGAGATACTCGGTTGAGGTTAGTGCCGTTAACGATTACCTGTCCCTGACTCGCTCTTTCCATCAGAATAATCAGCTTCATTAACGTGCTTTTACCGGCGCCAGAATGCCCCGTAAGAAACGACATCTCGCCATCAGCCAACTCAAAACTGACCCGGGATAGCGCTTCCGAACCGCCGTCGTATCGCTTACTGACTTCATCGAACCGTATCATCTTTACTCAGTCCCTAAACTTACTCAAAGAGGGCTTCCACAAATTCTTCAGCCAAAAAAGGGCGCAGGTCATCAATTTTCTCCCCCACACACACATATCGGATTGGAATTTTCAATTGCTGCGCCAGCGCAAAAATGACCCCACCCTTGGCTGTACCATCAAGTTTGGTCAAAACAAGGCCGGATACATCAACCGCCTTCTGAAATTCCCGTACCTGCGATATTGCATTCTGGCCTGTACCTGCGTCCAACACGAGAATCACTTCATGTGGGGCAGTTGGATCAATCTTTTGAAGTACCCGGGTGATTTTTGTAAGCTCATCCATCAAATTCTTCTTATTTTGCAATCGACCAGCCGTGTCAGCAATCAACACATCAATGTTTCGCGCATACGCTGCGGTAACGGCGTCAAAGACAACCGACGCGCTGTCCGCGCCTGTATCCTGCGCGATAACAGGGACTTCATTGCGCTCTCCCCAAACCCGCAGTTGATCAACCGCGGCAGCACGAAAGGTATCACCGGCGGCCAGCATGACTGACTTACCTTCCGCTTGAAAAAGCTTTGCAAGCTTGCCAATGGTTGTCGTCTTACCTACCCCGTTTACCCCGACCATTAGAATAACAAAAGGATTGTTAGCGCCTGTATTAAGAGGGACTTCGACGGGACGGAGCAGGCCCACCAAGGTTTCCTTAAGATACCGATGCACTGCCTTAGCGTCTGTTAGTTCTTTGCGTCCCACTTTTTTTGTCAGGTCGCCAAGTATTTCCTGCGTGGCAGAAACACCGACATCTGAGGTCAAGAGAATGGTTTCCAGCTCTTCGAGCATCGCCTCATCTAAGACTTTTGCGCCCAGAAAGACGCTTTGTATACCCTCAGACAATTTGTTGCGGGTTTTCCCAAGGCCTGACTTGAGGCGTTTAAAAAAACCAACTTTGGCTTCATTTGTTTCATCTGCAACATTAGTTGGCATAGACTGCATAAATCCCTATAAGTTGTATCCCATGACCCAGACTGATAAAGATTGTCCGCAAGGCCATGTGATTTCATGAGGCATCAAGATCGTACGCTCCGAATTATCGGCGGAAACTGGCGCGGTCGCAAAATTACTTTTCCTGAACATGATGGTATCCGGCCAACGGGGGATCGTGTCAGAGAAACACTGTTCAATTGGCTAATGCATGATATCAGGGGCGCGGCCTGTCTGGACCTTTTCGCCGGAAGTGGTGTGTTATCGATCGAGGCCCTGTCCCGCGGTGCAGCCCATGTCACTCTGATAGAAAACAACCATGCGGCTTCGTCACATATCTCAAAGAACCTGGCGCTGCTCGATGCGAATCCGAACACCTTCGATAACATCAAATCCGACGCAATGAACTGGTTGAGCCATTGCGACAACGGTTTCGATCTTATTTTCATCGATCCTCCTTTCGCGTCAAATGCGCTACCCAGGGTACTGGAGCATCTCGCTGCTCGGCAGATTGCCCGAAAGTTTGTTTATTTGGAAACCCCCGAAGCGCTGGAAATTGGCGATCTGCCCGATCAATGGCGTTTATATCGACAGAAACGCACGGGATCAGTGCATTACAGTCTTTGTATTATCGGTTGATATCGCCTTAAGCCCATCTGTATGATAACGATCTCGCCATTTCACGATAAGCTGACATGACTACAGTTCTTTACCCTGGCACGTTTAACCCAATCCACAACGGTCATGCTGATCTCGTTGAACGGGCCGCAGCGTTATTCGATAACGTGGTACTCGGCATCGCCACCAGTCCTCACAAGTCCCCCAGTGAACTGATTGTAAGAGTGGAGCTAGCTCAAGAAGTGTTATCACATATCCAAAACGTTGAGGTCGTTGGTTTCAACACACTGACCGTGGATTTCGCCAATGAGATTGGCGCTTCCGTAATCCTTAAAGGTATTCGAACGGTCACTGACTTCGACTATGAGTTTCAAATGCTCAATATGAACCGGGCGTTGCAGCCGGGAATAGAAACGATATTTCTTGCGCCATCTGAGGAAAACTCCTATATCTCGTCATCTCTGGTACGCCAGATCGCAGGGTACGGTGGAGACATTAAGCAATTCGTTCACCCATCCGTCGCCACTGCTCTAAAGAACAACGAAATCGGTTAACGCTGGCATTTGACGCAAAAAACCGTTGTTCGATTACCAATCCTGACCTCTCTGAGCCCACGGCCGCAGGTTAAACAAGGCTCGTTTCCACGACCATAGACCAGCAGGCTCTGCTTGAAGTAACCCGGAGACCCGTCTTCTTTGACAAAGTCCCTTAACGTGGTACCCCCACTAGAGATGGCGCTTGTAAGCACCTCCTTGATTTCCTGACTGAGCGTTATATACCTGTCCAGCGAAACCCGTCCTGCAAGTCGATCAGGCCGGATCCCAGCCCTGTGCAAGGCTTCGTTGGCATAGATATTTCCAACGCCCACGACCACCCTGCTGTTCATAATAAACAGTTTGATGGATAGCCTGCGGCGCCTCGAGAGTTCGTAAAGATAACGCCCGTCGAACTCGTCAGACAAGGGTTCCGGCCCAAGGCTATCGATCAGTTCGTGACTACTACCTTCAGGAATCCAAAAGACCGAGCCAAATCGCCTTGGGTCGTGGTAGCGCAGGACGGTGCCGTCATCGAAGACGATATCAATATGGTCATGCTTTTTTAAAGGCATTGAGCCATCAGTAATCCGCAGGCTACCAGACATCCCTAGGTGAACCATCATTCGCCCGGTATTGGTAGTGAAGAGCAAATACTTGGCTCGACGGTTTATCCCAGTGACCCTGTTACCGGTCATTACCTGAGAGAGCTCCGGGGACACAGGCCATCGCAGCCGTGGCTGGCGAACAGCGACAGCTCGGATCGCCTTACCAACGATATGGGGCTCAATACCCCGACGTGTTGTTTCGACCTCTGGAAGCTCAGGCACAGAATCCGTCTAAAGCCAAAGGGCCAAAAAATAGCGAACGTAAGGGACACTCGCCGCTGCGAGCATCACGATTACTTGATCTTAGATTCTTTGTAGATCACGTGCTTGCGGACAACGGGATCAAATTTCTTGATCTCCATTTTGTCAGGCATCGTTCGCTTATTCTTGTCAGTGGTATAAAAGTGACCCGTGCCTGCAGAAGAAACCAGTTTAATCTTATCTCTCATGACTAGACCTTTTGTCCCTTGGCTCGAATATCGTTGACCACATGGTC
>JABIVN010000198.1 GCA_018667205.1 Gammaproteobacteria bacterium
CAAAGCTAAACTTCAACATCAGCGGGATTCTAGGAGAACGTCTCGCCGATGTGTTAGACGAGAAGTAGTTCCTCCGACTTTTAATCTCTGTAAGTGATACCGTTTTTAGATAACACTTCGAATACCGGGGCTAAAAGATCACCGTAGTGTTTCCACCGACCTACCGCACTGGAATAGATCGGTTCACGCACCTGCATGGCACTGGCTGTGGATACGGGAACTTTACTTTTATAGAACTCCAGACCCGCGGTTTCGAAGTCTACATTCACGAAATTACATAATTCACGCACCGTGGGTTCTGGTTTCGCAACAATGTCCTCGTAATCCACCTCAAGAAATCTTCCGGGAAACACCGCTTTCCAATGTGCCATCAACGCATCAAACAGACAGTAGTATTCAGCCGTATCCTTTAGGTCATAATGATAGTTGTAGTAAGAAAAGTTCATCGCAAACAACTGCCGGTAGTTAGCAAGACAGGTGTCGACAGGATGCCGCCTAACGCAGACAATTTTCGCGCCAGGCAAGGCCTTAAGAATAAAACCCACGTACAGGAAGTTCAGTGGCATTTTGTCGAGCGAAAACTCCTTGATCCCTGTCCACTCGCCAACCTTAAACAAATAACGCCTGCCCACTTCCGAAAAATCAACGTGCCGACTGGCGATCACAAGCTCGCTATCAAGCATCTTCTGGGATTTTTCACCTGAGACCTCTTTCATAGCCCTGGCAAAATACTGGACCTCTCCCATGGAAACTATCCTGGAGTGGGTGCTCAGTATCCGGTCAATCAGCGTAGTGCCACTCCTGGGCATGCCAAGGACAAAAATATTCTGGTTGCCAAGGTCGCCGAGCGTAACGTCTGCCTCTACAGGAAAAGCCTGCTTTATGGCTTCAAACATTTTCTTGTCGTCGGCTATGTGGTAACCGACTTTTGCCCGCATGCCTTCCTTTCCTTTACGTAGCGCGTGGAACGCACTTTTATAACGCCCGTTCTTTTCATATTCCCGTGAGAGGGCATGGCCCAGGTACAACCTGTCTTCAGGGGCAAGGTTCGTGCGCTTAGCCAGCACCTCAAGATCTGGCAAACGCCCTGATGCGCCCAGGTTTTTCTCCAGTTCCGATAATGCCCAATAAGCACGATAAAAGTCTGGCTTCACACGAATCGCATCGCGGTAGCCTTGCTCCGCACCCCCGGCGTTACCGAGGAACTGTTCGACAGAGGCCAAATTAAATTGAAACTGCGCGTTGTCTGGCATCAAGCTGACACTAAGTCTTAAAACCTCTCGCGCCTGGTCCTGCATTTCAAACCGGCTATACACGACGCCCAGCGTGTCTAGAACAAGCGACTGCTCGGGCCCCAGGCTCATCGCATAATCAGCGGCGGCGACAGCGGCTTCTTTCTGCCCAGCCATCGTGTGAAGACGCGCCTTATGGGCAACATATTCTAGATTACGACCCGACAGCGCTAGTGCCCTGTCGACTAGCTCAATCGCGACCGATATCTTGCGCCTTTCGGTCGCGGACAACGATAAAAAGAACCATGCATCAGCATAGGTATTGTCTAGTTGGAGAATCTGTTTTGCGTAGGATTCCAGCGCTGCAAACGCACCTTTATTGAGTGCGAGTGCCGCTTTGATGGTGAGTTTTTTCAGCGTTTCAGACATTACCAAGGCGATATAATGAGCGCCTCCGA
This sequence comes from Gammaproteobacteria bacterium, assembly GCA_018667205.1. Lineage (GTDB taxonomy): Bacteria > Pseudomonadota > Gammaproteobacteria > Pseudomonadales > Azotimanducaceae > UBA9659. The sequence continues at coordinate 1,691 of JABIVN010000198.1, forward strand.
TCGCTCAGGAGACACTGGAGATAATTTAGAACTGGTAGCTTACCCTGACACCGATATTTCTGGGCGCGCCGACGTACTGACCATAACTTCGAAGCGTGAATCCATTGAAGGACTTTCCGGGGCCGGTTTGCTCGTCCTGCAGGAATCTCCTACTGGCCCGAGTTCCAAGAACGTAGTACTCGTCGGTCAGATTATCGACGTACGCTTGAACCAACCATGCGTCCCTGGAAAAGGTTGCTGACAAATGGTGAACAGCGTAGCTGGGGATTTCCTCACCGCCACGGTCGCCGCGTTCCCCTGTGTCAGGATCAACCAACGGATCCCTATCTCCACCAGGGATGTTGTAAACACCTCCCGTGTAAACAACGCCGTAGTTGATCATCAGGTCAACACTATTCCAGATAGTACTGTTATACGTGATGTTGAATGTCGCCTGGTGCTCTGGTGAACCCGGTAGCCGAGCCCCATCAAGTGCATCAAACGGACCAACTAAACCAGGCGCAGTAGCCGTCAACTCGGCGTTATTGTAAGCATAGGTCAGCAAGACGTCCCAGCCCTCATTGATCAACCATCGTCCCTGAAATTCAAAACCCCGACTTTCGGCCTCACTACCGTTGCCAATAATCGGCAAACCGCCATTGATCGTTACGGTCGAAACCTGAAGATCCTGCCAGTCAATGGTGTACAACGCTGCACTGACGGATATAGTCCGATTCATCAGAAAACCCTTATAGCCAATTTCGTAGTTCTCAATCTCATCGGGGGTAATCAGGACTTCGCTGGCGAGCGCACATAGTTGCTGTTGGTCGCTGGCTATCTGATCAGGCGTACATTCAGGCACAGAGTTGACGCCGCCATTCCTATAGCCTTCCGAGTAGGTGAAGTACACCATCGTGTCATCGTTAATATCCCAGCTAGTATTGAACTTGATCAGGTCGCCATCATCTTTACCCGCGTTAGTTCCAAAATTAACATTGATCGCATCCTGGGGTTCACCGAGAAACACCGTATCAAACAGGGGTAACCCGAACCCACCACGTGAGTCGACTTCAAACTCATAATCCCGATAACCAACGGTAAAGCTTAGGTAATCTGTTGCCTGGTAAGTCAATTCACCATAGAAC
>JABIVN010000199.1 GCA_018667205.1 Gammaproteobacteria bacterium
GAACGCTTAGTATAGTGGTAGTGACCGGGTAGCTGCGATAACTGCCAACTTTTAGGCCACCTTCGAGGGCAGCCTCTCGTTCATGCCCAGCTCAAATATCCCATTATGAATCTTGGCCGGGCGCCTAGTCAGGCGAGACTACCCAAACAAAACTGCGACCTAGAGGGAGGATCAATCATGCAACTGAACGGTTCCTGCTGCTGCAAATCAGTTACATTCTCGGTGGAGTCACCTCACCCTTACCCCTTCATGCACTGCTACTGTTCTATCTGCCGCAAGACGCAGGGCGGTGGTGGATTCGCCATCAACATTGGCGCCGTCTATGACAGCTTGCAGATCGAGGGCGAGAAACACATCTCGTGCTTCAGTCCCATGTACACTAACCACGAAACTGGAGTGTATGAACCCAGCCCGGGACAGCGATATTTCTGCAACCAGTGCGGGAGCGGACTGTGGGTCTGGGATCCCCGCTGGAAGGAACTGGTGCATCCCTATGTTTCTGCGATCGATACTCCGCTACCGATTCCGCCCGAGCGTCATCACATCTTCCTGGACAGCAAGCCCGACTGGGTGCATATTTCGGAAACTGGCGCGGACAAGCAGCACGCTGGATATCCAGACGTTGGGAGCCTGGCCCAGTGGCACGAGCAGCACGGACTTTAGGGTCTGTCGGAAGCGGTAACTGGCTTACAGGAAAAGCTTGATGTGAAGCAAAAGAATCGCTTCGCTAACAGGCGTCATCCCATAAGTATTTACGGAACAGTGAGCACAAAGCATCAAGAGCCTGGCTTCCGTTATATCGAGGAGTGAGAAATGGTAAGACCAACACACCCCATCGATTCTGGTTCTCTCTATACAGGATAGGCAATGTATCGTGGTAAGACATTTGTGTCGGTCACCACTTTTCTATCTATATAGCTAGCACAAGCGTTGCTAATATCAATAAGGTCAAAATATCGCCCAACGCACAAAAGCTGTGTTTGGTTGGTGTCTCTTCTGGTGTAATAAACGCTGAAATTAAATTCCGCTCGATAACCACCATCTTCGGGAGCAGTTACCGAGGTTAGCTGAGTAAAGTGACGAGTTTGATAGTGTTCCGTAGAATCAGACTGAATATCTACCACTTGCGTCACCCGGTCTTGTAAGCGTTCGTAACAATCATCGAGCATAAAAGCTATGGGGAGGTTACGGCGATAGTTCTCCTCGGCGATAAATGTATACTGTCCCCGCTTATTAAAGCAGGCTAACCATGTAGGCATGTCGAGAGCATCCAGCGCACATATGTAATCACGATTGAGCTGCTCAATTTTTTGTATTATTTCGGCAGATATTTTACTCATTATTTTTCCCTCTCAAAGCCCATTATTTTTCGATAATGCTCCCAGCGTGGTAAATTGCCAGATTCATCATTCTGCTTGACGGTAAAAGATAGTTTGTATTCGTCCTCTACGCCCTTCTGAAAAATAGCATTCCCCGGAGTTTTGTTGCCTTTATCAATGCGTGAAAAGACCGATGCATCCTCCATACTCACCAAGCCGCAAGGACCTAGGAGATTGCTGGATTGGCGAATTCGATGTCGTATCATTTCATCATCATCGTCTTCATGGGTAAAGTATGCATAGTGAACTTCCGTTCCTTTGGGGCCTCTTGGAAAGGCGTATCGAACGTTCAGCATGTCCATGTGTTTACTAAAAACCGTCAGTGGGAACGACATTAATACAATGGAGCCCGAACTGGTATCAGTTCCTTTAAAGTCTAAAACAGAAGCATCTTTTAAAGCCTCTACTTTATCTGGTACTTTAATCTCGGACTCAAATGCCAGGTGGCCATTTTCAGTAACCTTTTGGAAGCCTTTACCCCCTTGCCAATTGAGTAAAGCAAAGGCTTTGTGCAATAAGGGAGCGTGATAACCGTCGTTATCGCAATAGGCCTTCCAGTTACAGTTGTACATAATTTTTTGATAGCCAATGAGTTTCAAGCGGCCATCACCACCAAGTATACGGCCTAGCGGCTCATAGAAACTTTCACCGAGGTAGTCTTTTAATGGCGGTGTTTTATCGCTCATTGTGACCCAATGAAGACCACAAAATTCTTCACTACGTAATTGATGCAAACTGAAGTCTTTTTTGTCGAAATCAGCGGTAAATTCCTGGCTGTTAGGACAACCAACAAGCTCCCCTTGCGGACTAAATAACCATCGATGGTAAGGGCATTCGAATTCTTTCTTATTACCGGAGCATTCTGTTATTAATGCGGTGCCTCGATGTGTACAGGTATTTTGAAATACTCTGATCTCGCCGTCCTCGCCGTGAACGGCGAAAATGGGCATTTCACCCAATTCAGCCGCTTTGTAATCTCCTGGATTGGGGATTTCGGCATGATGAACTATGGGGTGCCACTCCTCACCATAAAAAATGGCATTCAGTTCTTTTGGCCAAAGCTCTTCCATTTCAAATACAGCTTTTGGAACTTCATTGTATTTTTTTGGCCATATTAGCAAGGGCTCATCGTTTCTTTGGTTTGCCATAATTAATCCTTTTTAAATACTACTTCAGTTTAAAAGGGCTGCTTTATTATCCAATGTTGCCAAAGCAGATTGAACCACCATCTTTTGCCACCATCTTTTGCCACCAACTTATCTCGTATTCTTTCATTTTTTTAATTTCATTACCGCCAGTCAATCGGTGAGACTACATCTCCGAACTACCGACGGCGATCAGTGACGTGGCACTTTTCTTTCGAATTTCTTTAATTGGTTGATAGTCGGGGTCCGATAGAAACGCCTTCGCCGCGGACTTGCCTGGAAACTCGATAACGAGCATCCGTTTTGGGCACCAATCTCCCTCCATTGTTTCGAAGTCTGAGATTCTATGGGTTATCTTGCCTCCATGCTTTCTAATTAGGGGCAGAACCAGGGGCGGATATTTCGAGTAACCGTCCGGGTCGTTTATATCTAAGTCTACTATTGCATACGCTTTCATGGGTTTACTCGTCAAAATATTATTTATCATTGTTGGTTTGGCTATGAACTCCCATGGGACGGTAGGAAATCCATTATTGAATCAGCCTATCCCTCCACCGGCCACATTTAACGTTTCGCCTGTTATGTACGACGCTTCATCTGCCGCCAAAAAACATATCGCTGCCGCTTCCTCTTCTGGTGTGCCGTAACGTCTCATGGGGGTATCCCGTAGGGTTTGATCAATAACGCCCTGCATGCCTGCTTGGTCAATCTCGGTCAATGCTTCCGTAGTTCTAGGAATCGCTCGCTCTCCCTGGTCGATACCGCCTGGGTTGACACAGTTCACCCGCACACCGTGTTCTGCAAGTTCCAACGCCAAGCAGGTTGTTATAGCTTGTACGCCGCCTTTGGCCGCTGAGTAGGGCACTCGATTGATCCCCCGTGTAGCCACCGACCCCACGTTAACAATCGCACCATGCTTTTGTTCGATCATGTAGGGTATAACAGCCCGGCAGCACCACAGAGTTGGCCACAGAGAACGGTTGATTTCTTTCTCAATTTGGTCCTCCGGGTATTCCCAAAAAGGCTTTGTCCAAATGGTCCCCCCAACGTTATGCACGGACACATCAATGCGCCCAAATTTATCCATGGTTGTTTGCATTGCCTCCTTTGCACCTGCACTGGTTTCCAAATCAACCACGCATACCTCGGCTATTCCACCCTTGTCACGAATCTGTTTTTGCACAAGCCGCGCTTGCTTTTCCGCCCTGTCCGCGATCACTATCTCCCCACCTTCGCGAGCGAACCGTATTGCACAAGCCTTACCAATGCCCTGTGCAGCGCCAGTTACGATAACCACCTTGTTTTTAAAACGTTGTTCCATTTATATTCCCTTCGAAAATATTTATCTCGGTGACATTTCCGGCACTTGCTATTCCGTAATAATTCAAAGAAGTAATTAAAAAAAGAAATTTATATTACTATCCAGTACCACGCCATCATCCAATGCAACTGTCCTCTTCAATAACTGAAATCCGGAGGCAGTTTTCTTCCAAATATCATTTCTTCCAGCGGTAAAACGTTTACGCTCCGCATCGAGACGGCTACGGTGTATTTCGATAATCGAATATGCAGTGAACTCGTCTGCCTTGTCTGAATCAAACACTTCAATATTAGAAACAATATGCCGGATTGCATTAACCGGATTTTCAGCCCACACAAAGCCCGTTTTGATTCGGCCAATGCGCATCAGTAACGATCGCTTATCATCATTAAATATTGGTGTCTTTTTAGGAGCACTTGCCTGTGTTCTATCTTCTCTGAAACGTCGCTGAGGCATCTCCATCTCGTACTGAACGTCATCAGAGAGTAAGTCAAGCCAATCATCATAGCGTTCAGCGCTGAGTAATCTTGCTTCCCGGAATAATAGTTGCTGTAGGGATAAGTAGATTTCCTTTGATACTGATGCTTCATTCATCAGCCTGCCTCTGTTGCGCGGGCTTCTTCCAAACTGTTATAGGTAGGTATACCGGACCAATTATTGGCGCGCATCATTTCCTGCCAGCGACGGTAAATATAACGCTGGTTTTGTTCACATATAAGCCCATTACTAACTACCCCCGGCAGTTCTTTCCGGCTGTGTTCGCCGCCGATAGCCATATTGGTGTAGATATCCATCTGCTTCGTGCGCCAGCCACGGCTTTGCTCAGTTATGGCCTGTAAATTATCCCCATCATCGTTATCGAACAAACCAGCTGGTCCAAACGTGCGACTGACGTTATTTAAAATCATTGATTTTAAACCTTCGGGCATTTCTTTATCGACCATAGCCCAGGTCCACATTTCTAACTTGCCAGGGCCCTTCGGGTGGTATACACGAAACCAGTTTAGTCCGGGTAGCATCTGTAAATTAGGAAACACCGTTAGGTTGATCTGAGAGCCCCACATGTTTTTCCCGCGATACTCACCCAATCGATCAATAACATTTTCCCGGTTTTTCCCCAGATAATTCTCAGCTATTTCCGGGTCCGGGTAAAAGGCGTAACCTGATTTTCCGTCGAGTGCAGCCAGAACGGCATGTCCATTCAAGCCAGCCACTGAAACAGCAGCTGAATTATCAACTGAAGTATTTCCCACCTCCATATCGGTAAGCTTACTGCTGGATGATACTGTCATGGCGCCGGCATGTGCCCAGCCCAGGTGGTAGCCATCTCCGGATACGTTTTCTACCGGCAATTTCCAGTTGATAGGTAATTCAACCTTCATCGCAGTACCTATTAATTCGGTTCCTTCCGGCATTGCGTCAAGCCAAATGTCGAGATACCACTTCATCTCGCCCAAATAGTCTTCGAGGCTCGGTGCCGATTTATCAAATGTGGCGAAAATCAGGCCCTTATAACATGCCAGTTGAGCGACCTCTATCAGGCCGTATTTTGATTTATCCAGTTTGTTATAATAGGCTTCCGCTTCTAACGGAACCCCGTTGAGTTTTCCATCAGAACCAAAACCCCAGCCGTGATAGTTGCACACAAAAGACTTCTTGTTTCCATGATCTGCTTTGCACAGCCGATTGCCTCTATGAGTGCAGGTGTTTAGAAATGCTTTAACGGAATAATCTTTTTGCCGTACGACAAGAACCTCGTCTTCACCCATGAAGGTTCTTATAAAGTCACCAGGATTGCCAATTTGACAATCGTGCGCCAAAAATAGCCAACACCGCCCAAATATTTTTTCCATTTCTAATTGGTAAATATCCGGGTCGGAATAGATGATGCGTTTTTGACGTCCCGTTTTGAAATCAATCAGTGTTTCAAGATCATCCATCGTAAGTTTTCCAGCGAATACATCATGAGCTTCCAGGGTTTTTTCAGGTAATAGCAATGCATTACCTATAAAAAATGTAGAACTATTTCACCCGTACTACTCTCAGAAAAAAGTGCTTTTCATAAATTAAAAAAAAATTGAAGAGCCTCCCCAACACTGTTACCCGAAAACGGTATCAATACCCGCCTGCGCACAGGCAATATCCTCTTCTTCGGAACCACCCGACACACCAACAGCTCCTACCAAAATATCGCCTTCGAATATCGGGACCCCACCACCAAAAGTAACTACCCGTGGTCGCTCGACCATCCCTGCCTGGAGTTGTTGATTCCCATCGAGAATATCTTTCCAGCCCATGGTTGGGAAACCAAAGCCCGCAGCCGTGTAAGCCTTGTCTTTGGCAATGCCCATCGAGGGCAGGAACGCATTGTTCATTCGTAAGAAAGCGATTTCGGTAGCGGAAGAATCCACCACCGAAACATTGATCGCTATACCCAGGTTGCCGGCGTGGTCAACAGCGGCTTGAGCGATTGCACAAGCCGTTTTCGTTGTAACATTCCTGTTAGTGACACTGGTCATGAGTTTAGGATACGACTCCCATAAAGCTCTCTACCAAAGTGCGTGAATGGTAGAAAATAGCCTGACCTGAATTGTCTGCAGTCCAGGTTAATACAGGGCTATCGGGGTAACGGTAGCTGTCTTCAGCAAAGACTTCATTGCGATTGCCCGATGGGTCGAAGTAATAGATGGTCATGCCCCGGGTCAGTCCATGGCGTGTGGGCCCAACGTCCAGAGGGATATCTTTCATTGAAATAATATCGGCTGCCCGTAACACCTGCTCCCACGATCCTAGTAGGAATGATGCATGGTGCAGTTTCCCGGGTTCTCCGTGGCGAATAAATGCAATGTCATGTGCCTTGGTGCTGCAGGACAAAAATGCTGCGATTTGCATTTCACCATCAACAACTTGCTCCGAAAGTTCGAATTCCAGCGCTTCGACGAAGAACCGTACTTCTTCATCATGGTCATCGCCATACAATAAACAATGATCAAAACGAATAGCCTTCATTCCCACTGTGTCTTCTGACCAGGGAGCGGGGTTAGTTGTGGGGATGCCGTTTCCTACCGATTCTTTTTCGGCGTAAAGATCGAAGCGGTGACCACCTGGCGCAACAAAACTGACGCGCTCACCACAACCGTTGAGTTCTTCTGCCGGGATCCTGGTAGTTTCGACACCGAAGTTTTTTACATTGGATTCGAATCGCCACAAGTCCTGCTCTGTGCGGACCTTAAACGCCATATGATTCATACCAGAACTGTCTGAAGGTTCCAGAACAACAGAAAACTTATCGTGCTCGTCCCAGCACTTTAGATACACACGACCTTGATCATCTCGATCGGTTTCAATAAGTCCCATATTGTCACAATAATGAGTTACAGCCTCATCGATATCGAGAACACGTAATTGAACGTGCCCCGGGCGTAAAATTCCTGTCATAGCCATGTTGCTTCTCCTAGTTTATAGAGCAGAAATACTACGCTTTCGTAGTATTTACTGCATCATTCAGGTGACCTAGCACCTGTAGTTGAATATCGGATTTAGGAAAAACACGGCAGGCCAATAATGTACCGGCGTTTTCTTCCTGTTCTGTAATACGCACTCTACTCATCTTCTTTGTTTCGTATGTACCACATAAAATGTGGATTTTACATACTCCACAACCTCCACCCCTGCACCCGACGGGAATACCTTTTTTCCCTAACTGCATCATTCCGGCAAGAAGGTGCTGCGTTTCTCTACAACTGAAAGTTTCCTCTGTGTCTGTGATTGTGATTGTATGGGTCACAGTAGATCCTAAATATTTTTGAATAGGGGACTTTTTGTTTTTTCGGTGGCACCGTCCGCAGCGGTCAGGAATTTTTCCATAAACATATCTTTTTCGAAGACGCGGCCACGTATTAAGGCAGTAATACAAGCATCAATCATTGGAGGAGGGCCGCACATATAAGCCCTGTAGCCCTCGAATTTCCCTGAGAAATGTTCGATAGCGACGTCGTGCACGAAACCGGTGGCGCCATCCCACTCCGCTTCGATATCGGGACCAGATAGGCCTGGAATGTAAGTAAAGTTGTCGTGCTTGCGTTCCAGGTCCAAAAACAGATCTCTGTAATAGAGCTCTTGCAGGTTTCGGGCGCCCTGGAACAAAATGATCTCGCGTTTGTCTCCGCTTTCAAGTAAATCCAGAACCATGGATTTAGGACTGGAAAGTCCGGAGCCGCCACCGAAGAAAAGCAGCGGTTTGGGATCAGACGTTCTGATGAAAAAGTGCCCATAGGGACCTGAAAAGTCCAGCTTGTCGCCGACCCTCAGCTTTTCGTGAATCCAGGTCGTAGCCTCGCCGCCTTGTATCAGGGCGATATCAAATTCGATAATATTCTTCTCGCTGGGTGATTGGGCCATGGAGAAGGGTCTGGGTGTGTCCAGCCCGGGAATGTGTAGATTGGCGTATTGTCCGGACTGAAATTCGAGCCCATCGCCTTCGACCTCAAGGAACACCCCAAGAATCCTCGGTGTGAGTTTCTCCAATTTTACCACGGTGCCTGTATAGTCTTTCACGGGGATGTATTGGGCGTCCGGCTCTTCCTCGACGTCCGCCTCAATGACCAGATTGCTTAAGGGCTTACAGCAGCAGGTCAGGCCTTTGCCTTCATCGCGCTCAAAATCCATCAGCGCAAAGGGAGATGCCTCGTCACCTACTTCAATGTCACCTTCGAGAATGTCTACTTTGCAGGTGCCGCACAAGCCGTGCCCGCAGGCATGAGGCAGGTATACGCCCTGTCGCAAAGCGGCATCCAGTATCGTCTGACCTTCCTCAACTTCAACGGTGACACCCAGAGGTTCAATCAACACCTCATAGCTCATCGACTATATCCTGGTGCCATTAAGGCCAGTGAGACCGGGTGTTTTGAATCGAATGAGTGATTTGTGCTCCACGCCATTTTCAGCCAACGATTTGTCCATGTCCGGAGAAAAAGCCTCTCCGTCCAGATTCCACTGGGTCTTGGCCCAATCGATGTCTTTGAATTCATCGTGCCAGTTAAACACCGACGGTATTACCTCTGATACCAGCGCAGCAAAAGGCATTTCGGGGGGTAGAGGAAAAGCTTGTGCAGCACAGAAAAGCAAATGATCGTCCCAACTGACGAGGACCAGTTGATTACCGTGAAAATTTTCGACCTTATCCCGGACAAAATCGATGTATCCATCTTTTGCGACGATAGCCATTTTAATCTCCTACGAAAATATAATTAAAGAATGCTCAGTTATCGGAGCCGGTTTTTGCCGGTTCGTCCTTGCCGTGCCACTCCTGCCAGCGTCTGAAATCTTGTGAATCGAAATAGTCACCGCCGTCTTCCGGTTCAAACTTGTACCATTTGAGAACTTCTGGAATGGTGGCGCCACCACAATTTCCCTGGAATATCTGATGCACGGGCAACCAGGCCTGTACGTATTTTTCAGGCTCATTTTCAAAAATATCTTTACAGCCATCCGAGCAGAAATGGTAGTTGTCACCCTTGAACTTTGTATTGCGGAAGCTCAGCTGCATCGGGTCAGTTTTCACTTCAGTGAAGATCATGGGAATCTGACAAACTTGGCACAGTTGAGGCAAGCTTGCCAGATATTCGAAGGTGCCATCTTCTTTTTGTTTTTTCCAGTGCTCAAAGCGGGGTCGATAATACTTGTCGAACGTGTTCGGGTATTTTTCTGACAACCAGTCCATTTTTTCATCGGATGGTTCGAATGTGTGAAACCCCGTGGCGTTGCCCAAAGCACAGAACACGGACCACACCTGGTGGCTGAGGTGCTCTGCTTCCGCGGTGGCCAATTCGTGGTGCTTGGGCATTTTCAAACCGTAGCGACCGAGATCCTCAAAGAGTGCACCGCCATTTTCGACAAAATAGATGTCCCAGGCTTCCTTCCAGGACATGGGTGTGTTGGTCAGCATATAGTCCTGCATCGCTGAGACTAGGGCCAGCACACGGTAGGCACGCCAGAAGTGTTTATCAATCCAGCCCTGAATAATGGGCAGGTTGTCTTCGTGCTGTTCCAGCATGAACTTGATGATTTCCAGACCCAGAGTCATGTGCCGGGACTCGTCTGACTGCGCAGAAAAGCCAAAGGTCGTCGTGGCCATATCGCCGTTGTATGCCGCGCCCGACATAAAAGGCACAAACAACAGGTTGGTTAATACGTATTCAAAGGCGAATGAAATTGAGGTGATAAACTCAAATGGCCCCGCAGATAATGCATCCTCTCCGAATGACTTGGGCACGGACAAATACCAGACCCGGTCGGATTGATAGAAGGGGTCGTGAAGGCCGGTAAAATGTTTGTTGTAATGGCTGATAGTATGAATCTGAGTTTGAGCGTGTCGCAGCTCATCGATCGCCTGCATTTGGCATGCGACTCTTGCGCCTTCGCCGCGGAAGTGCCGTCCCAGATGGGCGAATCCATGATGGGCCGCATACTCCAGCGGTGTTACGCCGGTTATAAAGAGCTTAATGGCGCTGAGATAGCTGGCGTCCGCGAGATTGGTCTGGCCATTGTTTTGCGCGAAGCTATCTATAATTGCGTATAGTTTTTTCTCTTTTTCTGCCTGAAATTTCCAGTAGGCGTCCATAGTGAGACGGAAGGGGTCTTCCCATTTATCCCAGTCGGTAATCTTGATTCCCTCAAAGGTGTCGTAGGGAAATACATCGTCCATCTTCTGGTAGCTTGTCTCCCAACCGATACCCCGAGTCAGCAATTCATATCGCTTGCGCATATTTAATTTTTTAGCAGCCATTCCAATAACCTCTTATAAATGTTGTCTTGCTAGCCCCAGCTCAGCTCGAATTTCTCGTCGTCTTCATCGACATTGCCCGCCAGAGAAATAAGAACGAGGTGAAGTTCTTGCACATCCCATTCGCAACCTTTGAGCACTTCTACTGTTTCACGTTTTACAATTAGGCTGGCTGCACGCTCCATTCGGACCATGCCGGGCTCGTACTGAATATTTACCCCCGGGTTGTCCTGTTCAACCGCCTCGATAATAGGCCTGGCGTCCTCGTTGTCTTGGACAATTAAAAATGCCGTGTTTTTTTTCTTGGTGGTCATTGTTCTCTCCCGATTAAATAGTCAGGCCCTGCTTGCCCAGCCTGGCAAGCAGTTCTTCTTTGACTTCGGCCAGCTCCGACGTGCCTTCAGGTCCGAATGCCTCGACTGCAACGGGCTCGATTGCCTCACACAAGCGGCTGACCCATTTGTTCAGCCAAGTGGATAACAGCTCTTTATTCTCTTTAGATTCTGCAGCGGTGACTTTGGCCAAGGCGTTTGTCCAACGGACTGTTTCGCTGTACCACTGGGGCATAAACTCCGTCAGCATGGCGATGGTTCCACCGCCATTTTTAGAAAGTTTTCGTTCGAATCGATCCCAGAAAAGAGGGAACAGCAGGCCATCGAGCACGAAATTCTGGGCTACCATTAGCTCAAACCAATCCTCCAGTACGAACATATCCTCCACGGCGTGGCGCAGGCCCTGCCATTGGGGGCCCTCCATCCAGTCTTTTTTGGCAGCGTCCAGCGTAGTCGTTTCGTTGCCATCGAGTAGTAGCCCAATACGCGTAATATATTGAGCCATACCCAGGCGGTCCATGGCGTTGAACATAGCGACCGAGCAAATGGTTGAGCCGTAGCCCATGCAATCGATCTGGCAGTTGTTCATATTTGCACCCCATTCGATATGGCGCAGTGGGATTAGAATGTCCCGCACAGACTGCTTGATATCATCGGGTAGCTCTTCCAGCAGGTCCCGTTTATCAACAAAGGCGTAATTGTGTTCGGCCACTTCCTGCTGTTTTGATCTGGCGATAGTATAGGTGCCGTAGTAATACTGGCGGGGGTCGGCAAAACTGTACCAGTCCTCCATCACAATCGCCGTGCGACTGGTGTCATAAATTTCATGATTTTTGTCCCACAGCGGACGATAGTGAAAATTGGCCGTGGGTTGAACGTCGTAAGCGGCTTCCTGATAGCGAGAAGGGGGTCTTTTATCACCAAAGCGTTCGATCAGGTTTCCATAGCTTAGCCGGATGGGTGTAATAGACTTCGCGGAAATTTCAATACTCATGTTTGCTCCTGTGAGGTGACCTTATTCGTTTTTTCATCAGTGAGTCCAGGCACACCAAACCGCCATTTCAGTTTATCGAAGTCGACAGCCGCTTCCTGCTGCGCTGTCAGGTGTTGGGCATCATTATCTTCGCAAAATTTCCGGAAATGCTCGAAAGGCAGGACCAGTTCAACGTTTATGTTCGGGTCGCCAATCGCAAACTCGAATTCCACGTATTTATCGTGTAACACCTTGGTGACACGTACGTAGCGCTGGCCCGCTATTCCTGCGTGTTGTTTTGATGTAATTGTCATATCACCATATTGCAAAGCAATATCCATGCCATAGGAGGGGGCTCCTTTGGGAAGCCATTTATGCATGGGAGATGCACGATTTGGGCAACTTGAAACAACCGCTGATTACAGCGGACAGGGCCGTGGCGAGTATTCAAATGCTTAAGCTGGTCAGTGTGTGGTCATTACTTTTATGAATTGATCAATTTGCGCTTACCTCCCTTTCAAGCGCAAAGCTTTAGTCGAGCTGCCTTTTTGGCCAACGGGCAAAA
>JABIVN010000200.1 GCA_018667205.1 Gammaproteobacteria bacterium
ACCGATGGCAATAGACCGACGTGTCTGGCCCGCACTAAACGATTTGATTCGGGTGAGTGTAGGCGCGCTGCTTGCCCGAACCGTAAGGGCGTAAAACGTCACTTAAAGCTCTATTGTATAGGTTCGCTGCTGACCGATTAGAGGATTTTCAACGACAACATCCATTCTGTTTTTCCCTGTTTGCCTGATGCGATGCCTTGGGCTACCCCGACGGATATGGTCATAGGCAGCCGATATAATACGGTGAACGACAGATCGATCTGGGCGCCAAAGGTACCATAAGTTTCTTCAAGTGCATGCCCCGGGTCGGTCATCAGCACGCCTGCAAAAATGGCCGGGCGTATGTGGCTGAGGTAAAATGACTGCGTGCCAAGTTCGTTGAACCGGATGGGCGGGAGGTTGAGTTCCAGCATCGATTTTGCAAATTGTTTGCCTCTGATTTCGCCGATGTCAAAGCCGGGTAAACTGCTGTAATTACGGTAGCGTTTTACACTGCTGTCATCCACATAGTTATTGCCGAACCCTCCGAAGTAATAATAGCTAAACACATCAGCGCGGTCGCCCCCCGCAGCCCCCCCTGCTGAGTAAAGCCAAAGGGAAGCATGTTTCAGGGGTAATTCAAAACCGAGATCCAGGCCGAGCCTCAGTTTTGGATAAACGTTGTTATCCGCATAGTCTGCTAATGTCTGTGCTTGCCAGCGAAGGCCTTTTTCGTGATCAACGGCACCTTGAGACTGGCGCGTGTCTGAGTAGCTAAAGCCTGCAAACCCCGACCACATCTTATTGATACCCGTTTCTATGTTTTGGTTCACTGGCAGCGTGTCCAGGCCCGTATAGTAGGCTAGATTAGCGCTGAAATCTAAGCGTTTAGGTGGGTCATAGGTAACGGCCGTATTATAGCTCACGCTCAATGCATCACCTTTTCGGCTGCGTTTGGTTGGGCCAAACAAGTCATAAAAGTCAGCATCGTTGTGCCAATAGCGTACGCTCCAATCCAGATGCCGATAGTGCAGATCGACGTGTATTTTTTCTTTTTGAGGCAGGTCCTTGTCAAAGCTGTAGCTCAGATCCAGTTCAATGGCGTTTAAATTCAGAGGATCGCTCCACCGCGCTGCGTATCCCAGCGCGCCAGAGTCTTTATAACCCTCGACCATTGGATAGGCGGTTTCAAATTGAATTCTCTTAAAGGGTACATAGGGTGCTTCACTGATGATTTTGGATTCTAGCTCAAGGCGATCAGGTGAGCCTGCGCCCCAAGTTGCGACCACTGGATGCGTTTTTACCAGTTCACTGCCAAGGAAGGTAATGGCGCTCAGATCCTTAAGGGGTTTAGGGTCGTTTAGCCGAGTGGGTAAAAACCCATCGCCGGTATACTCGAACATGATAAGTGAGCCGTCGTCCATGGGCAGCGGCCTAAAAAAACCCGTTTCAGCGTTGGTGATGGCTTCCATGTCACCGGTTTCGACTTCGAATCTAAATACATTAGATACACCGGTGTAGTAGGACGTGCCGTACAAAAATTTGCCTGCTTGATCAAATACAAAGTCTTCGGGAAACGCTCTACCGAACTCAAAGGTATTGATGGGCTTGACGTTTTGAGCTTTAAGATCGCTGATCAGAAATACCTGTAATGCCTGGTTGCCCTGGCGATCACCCACCGTGGCGGACAGCATGCGCCCGTCAGCTGAAATATCTAAATCGGACAATGTGTGCGCAAAGGGCGGACTGTGGACGGTGATTCTCTTCTCATAGGGGTAGGGCATGTGCACTAGCGAGGCTTTGCTGCCGCTGTGTCTCACACCCCAAAGGGATCGGTCTTGTTGGTTAAAGACCAGTTCGCCAGTTCTGGCATCTTGTCCAATGGTGCGAATTTCATCGGTTTTAAGATCCCAGGTTTTAATGTCGCGCCACCGGGCATTGTCCTCTGTGAAAAATAAGATCCGTTCGACGGGATCGAACGCCGTCGATGTCACGTTGAACTTCATGGGTCCTTTGATCGTGTAGATCTCATTAAGACGCGCGTTTTCTTCCAGTTTAAATCGCCCCACACTGGCTAAAGATCCATGGGCATAAAATCCGCCCACTAAGCTTTGGCTTTCAGCGTCTAGGTGAACGCGAGAGACCCAGCCTACACCGCGCGCGCTCAAGGCTTCGCCGTGTGTCGGTGGAAACTGGTTTAGACGCTCGAGGTTGGCTTGCTGGAAGGTTTTCTCGAAGGCAATCCATTCTGCCCATGCCTGATCGATGCTAAGACCGAAGACGTGCTTAAACTGATTTTCATAACGAGATTTATCGCCTTCATCGAGTTTAAACCACTTGATCAGTTTTTCAGGCGAATAAGCGTACGCCAGATAAGTCATGAACCGTGTGCCATATAGATAGCTGTTGGCACCGCTGTTGAGGTCGACTTTGGTTCCCTTCGATTCGAGTCCTAGGGGGCTATAGAATGGGCTGTCATCGCGAACCTTGGCACGAAACATCATCTCATCGTAACCGCCTTGAGCGCGACCGATGCCCCCAGACATCCAAGTTTCCATAAAAGTGGCGATGCCCTCTAAGATCCAGGCGGGCGCCATGACTCTGGGGGCCGTGAGGTGTCCGTAGAGCAGGGTTTCGGGGTGATTAGCCGTGTAGTTAACTTTGCCGCCAAACGCCTTTCGCCAAAACGCCTGACTTTTGCCATGTGCATCTAGAGTGGCCAGGTGGGCCACTTCATGATTCATTATGCTGAACAGCTGGTCGACCGGCGGAGAACTCTCGAAGGTTTTGTTGATTGGCGACATCTCTGATATCACCAAGTTTCTGGGTACGGGGATGGCTGATGCGTTGCCTCGATCGCTCCAATCGTTAAACAGAAAGGCTATTTTTTCTTGTGATGTCCAACCAAACAGGGACTGGTGGAATTCAAGTGCATTTAAGAAGCTTTTTGCTGCCTGAGGCGGCAGTTGCTTGGGGGTTTGGGCGCCGCTGCTGATAAGCAGTAATTTTTCAGTTTCGATGGTTTTAAGCGACACCGATTGGGCCTGAACGGACCACGTGTGACAAGCCAGGACAAGGGGCAGTAACAGACCTATGAACCGGTTCAAAGGTATTGGTGGCTGTGGGCGCATTTAGCTGACCTCTGAGAGACTTTGAAAACGAGCAATTTCCAGCGCCAGGACGCCTTCGTTGCTGCCTAGTGCTGTAGCGATGGGCCTTAACTGAGCGGGTTCTTTAGGGTTTACTTGCCCATCAGCGCAGGTCACTCGAAACGCGGATGCTAAAATCAGCTCTCTGGCGTTGTCGTCCAACAGTGCGATCACTGAACAATACTCGTTAAGCGCTGTTCGTATGAGGCGGCTGCTCATCTCTTTGTCTGTGGATTTTGCCAGATAACAGGCGTTGTACCTGCTTGGTCTCTTGGCGAGAGGGATCTTCTCTTTCTCCTCGGCTGTATATCGTTGTCTTCGCATTTTTTTCAATTCGCCAATCTTCATTTCCATTCTAACAATACTCTCGCTCAGTGCCTTGTCCCGGTCTTGGGTAAGATTGCCTAACCGCAGTTCAACAGTCCTGGAGCGCTTCTGATTTAAGCTCACAGATTCAAATGATGCCCTTTCGGCCTGCCGCCGCTCCGGCTCAATCGCCTCACGCTCTAAAGATATGGATTGCATTTCTTCTATCGGCCTGGTTTCCGCTGCATTGCACCACCTGATGATCGCGTCATTGAAGGCACGGATATTCTAGAGGTGGCGTTCGACTCAGCGCGGGCACTCCTTAATGGACCGCTCTTTTGGAGGTCAGGTGGAGATAAGGTCGTTCAGCAAGATGGGTGGAAGCTTAAGCTGTTAGAGTACAATGGTAAAACTTGGCTTTTCAATCTAAATGAGGATCCACTCGAGCAGCGTGATCTTACTGCCTGTTATACAGAGGAAGCCGATGAGCTACGTAGGGTGTTCTATTCAATGGATGACCAACTGGTAGAACCCTAAAAACGCCACACTGGTCCGGAGCGCGTCCGGGTCGGTGACATCTGCGATCACCCGCAGCGTGCCGCCGCACAGCCGGCAGACAG
>JABIVN010000201.1 GCA_018667205.1 Gammaproteobacteria bacterium
CATCGCCCGGTCTGCGGCATCACAACACAGACGATTCGCCTGGTAGTTGCACATGCTGACCTTGTCCGATACCGAGAACGCGCCATACTTATCCATAGCCCAGGCTGTCTTGTGAATCAATGCGCGCAACATCTCAATCTGTGACTGCAGCTCAACTAGCGGGAACTGGATCCCCTGGTTCACAGAAAGCGGTTTGCCAAATGGTTTTCTTTCCCCGGCATACTTAACCGACTCCGCGACGCAGTACTGGGCAGCGCCGAGACTTGAGGCCGCCTGTCTGATTCTGTTTTCATTGAAGAAGTGCTGCACGATCTGCAGCCCCGTTCCTTCACCGCCGAAAATCGCGCCATCGTCTACATAGACATCCTTGAACGAAACCGTGCCATGATCGGTCGGCATGTTAAAGGTCCAGAGGAATTCTTCAATTTTTAACCCGTCCGAGTTCATCGGCGTCAGAAATGCAGTAATACCGTCACCATCGCCTGCCTTGCCACTGGTTCGAGCCATCACCATGTCGTACTGCGCTTTATGGATGCCGGTGTTCCAGGTCTTTGCGCCATTGATCCGCCAGCCATCGCCATCACGAACCGCGGTTGTTTCCATGTGGGTCGCATCGGATCCGTGATCCGGTTCTGTAATACCAAAAGCGAAGCCGCGCTTGCCTTCCAGCATAAGCGGCATCCACTCTTCCTTCTGTTCTTCAGTACCGTATTCGGACATCAGCAGAACACCCACATTGTTACCAACGATGGAGTGCTCGTTCTGAAGGTCGTTGTGCAACCCAAGGCCCTGGGAAGCAAAGTGCTCACGGATAATGGCCATACCCAGGTTGGAACCATTTTGACCACCAAATTCTTCGGGCATTGCATATCGGTAATGACCGGCCCGGTCTGCCCTCATTCGTGCCTCAAACAACAACGCTTCCCATTCCCCATTCGGCAAACCGCCACGGTCCCAGTCCGTTCTTGCATCTTCACGTCGATGGTCAAAAAAACGGATGTTATCGTTTTCATTCTCTAGCGGTTTAATCTCTTTCTCAATAAATTCGTCCAGCACAACAAGGTAGTCGGCTATCTCTTTGGGAATATCAAAATCCATGGTTTACCTCTATATTGAATTTGTCGGTTTTTAATTTTTAAAAATAGTTTAGATACTGCCTTCATTCAGGTACTGCGCGAAAGGATCAACGTCGGCTTCCCTGTGCCAGATGTATTCAGCTCCTTTCGCAATTGTTTCTGCCACTTCATTTCCAAATAGTCTCGCAATAATAGCCAGCGCCATATCAATGCCCGCTGACACGCCGCTGGAAGTCACGAATTTTCCGTCTTCTACCCAGCGAGCCGCTTCGATCCAAGCAACTTTATCGGATTGCGTCACGGCAAGGTTGAAGAACATTTTGTTTGATGTTGCCCTATGTCCATCAAGAAGTCCGGCCTTTGCGAGCAAAGCTGAACCAGAGCATACCGAGGCTGTAATCTGGGCCTTTTCGGCGCGGTCTCGCAGGAAACTCAACATTTTGTCGTTTTCAAGCTCAGCAAAGGTACCAATACCACCCGGAACGAGGATCAAGTCGAGATCCGGCGCATCATCAAAACCATAGTCTGCAATGCACGTTGGCATCGGGCTGTTCGCCATCGAACCTGCTTTCACTGCCCCTTTTTTTTCAGCGATCATGACAACCTGCAATACTTCCGGCGCCACGGCGGTAAACATCTCAAGGGGGCCAAACATGTCCAACAACTCGAACCCTTCGTATAGTACCGCACCTAATATGAGTGGCTGATCCGTCATCCTTTTATTCCTTTAGATAAAGCCGAAAAGTCAAAATAGCATCAATTAACGAAGAACTCAGCCAGCACTTCACACGGGCGGTATCCCTTGCTTTCCCTTCAGCATCCATTGGATCAATGGAAGATGTTCACGGCCATGGAAAATCTCGCCGTCGACCACGAATGCAGGTGCATTAAACACTCCACTGTTCATTATTTCTTCCTGCGCCGCCTCAAGGTCCGGGGCCTCGTTTTCCAGGAAATGATCCAGACCAGCGATCGGGAATCCAGCTTCCTCCAAAACAACTTTTAGACCAGGGCGGGACTCAACGTCAGCGCCATCACCAAAGGTTTTTAGAAAAGCAGTTTCGACATAGTTGAGATACTGTTGCAACTGAGCTCCCTCGCTCGTCAACCAGCTCATCCCCAACGATAAATACAAGGGGTTTATGTTCCTCTCGCCCTGCGCTGGCTTGATCCCAAGCCTCTCACACATCCGTTCGTTTTCACGTTGAGCGGCCTTATGACGAGCATCAGCTCGCCTTGCTTTGTAACTTTCCAGTGGATCGTCCGCACCTGGCTTAATGTTAGAGCCCGCGACATTGCCCAAAGAACCGAGCATTGGCTTCCAAGTTACGTCAACATTTACCCCTTGATACAGGTCTTTTAGCGGCGCAAGCATTAACCATGAAGGTAATTCCGCGAAATTGACATAGATAGTCATCATTTTGCGGGCACACTTTCACGAAGAATGACGTCATAGGCTATATCCGGCATGGCCCCAGCCTTACCTTCCAGGTGCCAGCGCACTCTTGGCAGGTGTTGCCTGCCAAAATAGGACTCACCGTCGATCACATAGGTTGGGACGCCATAATATCCTCGGTCGAGAATCTCATCCTGAAGGCTGTCATGGTAATCACGACCTTCACCTGCCAGAAAATCCTCGAACCCTTCTACATCACATCCGGATGTCTGCAACTGGGTAACAATCACTTTAGGGTCTTCAATATCAAGCTCCCGCTTCCAAAACTTGTCATAAGTATCGTCAATATAGGCTTTTAGGCAAACCCTTCCCTGGCGCTTAGCCCATAACAACCCAATCGCAGAAAGCGAACTCTCCCAAATTTTTTGGGTACCTTTAAGGGTCAACCCACGAAGCTCGGCGTATCGGCGAGCATCCTTATAGGCGTACTTCACCGCAAGCCATTGCCTGGGTGAGCGGCTACTCTCTGTCACCTTGCCACTGTCATCTTTCTTCGCGGTGCCAAGGTAGCTGCCGATGTTGAGCGTCAGTGGATACCAGTCAATTTCCAGCTCGAAATCCTGCTCAAGCTGGTAGGTCGCATCTTTCGCGATAAAGGCGTACGGGCTTTTGAAGTCGATATAAGTTTTAAGCCTTAATGTCATATCTGAGAATACCCGGAACCCGTTCGACCAAAGCCAATACCCTTACCATCATCAATCCAGCCAAACTCTGCCAAGATTTGCTGGCTGTAGGTCACTCGGCCATTGACCTTTTCCGCGGGTTCGGTGGCAAGCAACAATGCGGTTTTTGCCATGATCTCCACCGGTTCCCCTTTGGGATCATCCATTCCTTCTACCAGCTTGTGATAAACCGTGCCGGGTGTTGGTACAACCTGCGAGGGTGAGTAACAGGTCACCGCTATATTGTGATGCTGGACTTCCTGCGCAAGGCCCTGAGTCATTCTTTCCAGCGCGGCCTTACTCGCACCATACATAGTGCCACCATGGCCCTCTGCTTCGTAAGGCCCGCGGCCAGGACCAATCGCGGCACCGGATGAAATATTGATGATCGCGCCGCTGTTGCGCTTCATCATGCCGGGCAAAGCGAGCCTGGATAACATGAAAGGACCGTGAACATTCACGGCAAACGCCCGCACCCATTTACTGACGTCATAGTCGACGATGGGGACGTAATAATTAAGCGCAGCATTGTTAACCAGGATGTCGACTTTCCCGTAGGTGTCGATAGCCGCATCAAAGAGCCCTCGACAGTCTTCCTCTTCTGAAATATTCGCCGCCACCGCAGTGGCGCTGCCACCGGCTTCAACAATCAGGCGAACCGTGTTGCTGAGCGAACCTTGCAGCATATGATCGCCTTCATTGATTGTCCTGGCCGCGCAGACGACACGTGCTCCTTCAGCGGCAAACAATTCCGCTATTGCCTGCCCAATACCCCGGCTTGCGCCGGTCACCAGTGCGACCCGGTTATCTAGTTTCCCCATGATTCAGCCCAGCCAATAGTGTCGAGCTACGCTAGCGCTTCCCAGAGTGCTCGTCAAATATGGACACCCAGTCCTGTTGGAGACAGAGTGTTAAAGACAGACTTTGTATTTCAGCCCCCAGCAATTAACATCCATCGTTTAAGGTTTAGCCAATGGATCCAATAAGTCAGGGCTCGCTGGGCGCTGCTCTAGCGCAGAGTGGGAGTAACCCAGAAAAAATAAAGGCAGCCACCCTACTAGGTTGTTTCGCCGGACTGGCCCCGGATCTGGATATCTTTATTTTTTCGTCGACGGATCCGTTACTTTTCCTCGAGTTTCACCGTCAATTCAGCCACTCACTTGTGTTTATCCCAA
>JABIVN010000202.1 GCA_018667205.1 Gammaproteobacteria bacterium
CCGTTGATACGAAATTCACTACCGTCGCTGGCTACTTCGTCAACAAAACCCTTAACTTCATATTCATCATCGCTCACATCAATAAGACCCCCGACTGAACTAGATCGCTCGATGCGAGTTGCAAGAAACCCCTCGGAAATCAATAGACCACTGACTTCCACGACAACCTGCTCACTACCCCCGGCCAGGTCTCGAATATCGATATCACCATCAGCATTATTATCGCCAATATCGTTATCAAAAATTGTGTTTCCGTCTACGACCACCAGCTGCTGTACAACCGAAAAGGACCCGAGAGAAGGGTCCTCCGTCGCCGGCCTTACATTGGTAGCTGGACCTCTTAGGTCATCGTCATACTTAATACTTTGTGCCGTGAGTTCCCCTTCAGAATCACTGGCAGTGATACTTACCTTCATACCAACCCGCAGATTACTATCATCACCAGTACTGCTGTCGCCGTTAACGTCAACCGTCGTATCTGACCCCACGTCAACTTTATCCTCACCGATAAACACACTACCGAACCCAGTAATGACGCCTACAATATTCGTCACTGAAGCTGGTTCCACCGGGGCTGGTTCCACCGGGGCTGGCTCCGGTTCCACCGCAGCAGGTTCAGGCACAATTGAAGATCCGCCGCCACCGCCACCGCCACAAGCAGTTAAGCTAGCCAACACCAATATTAAAGCGCCCATTAAAAGTGATCTCATTTCCATAACCTCTATAACTATTATTAACGTCAGATGCCGTTTGCTTTAAAATCATTCGCGGCTGGCAGCATTGCCACCTGCATTGCCACCTGCTTTGCCGCTTGCTTTGCAGTGGTAAAAAGTCCGGCGGCATTTTTGCCGCGCAGATTTTACAAATAACGGCTCACCAAAGTACATGGAGATATACATGTACAGATCCATTTGATGTAACTTAATGTAACTTGCTGTACAACGGGTTATTAATGGTCGATTCAACTGCCCGATTGGCGTCAAGGATATTGGCCGGAGGAGCGGATAGGTTTTGACACCGTGCCCCCTTTATCAAACGGTGCCTGGTAACGGCTTATGATTCGACACATCAAGCGGCAGAAGAACGAACCTGGGCGACGACTCAACTGCCCTGCACAACAATTTTTGCGATAAGCGGAACTCAGCAAGCAACTGTTGCGCATGTCGGGCAACCTGCGAGGCAATCCTCGAGGCAATCCGCGGGGCAACCCGCCAGCATCATTTCCGTTGGTGACCCTCTAAAAGAACAGCCACATCACAGCGCTTTGATCTTCAGTTAAACGAATCCTTGCTGTGCTTGGCCGTTCTTGGCTGTTCTTGGCTGTTCTTGGCCGTTCTTTGAAAGATCTGGTTTACAATCCGTATCCTCAATAGAGCCAGACAAGGAAAAGAACGCTATGGAATACAAAACGATTTTTATCACTGGCGCTGCCAGCGGCATTGGACGTGCCACGGCGGAACTTTTCCATAGCAAGGGCTGGTTTGTCGGCTGCTTCGACGTTGATCATGATGGCCTGGGGGATCTAAACAGGGCACTAGGTGATCGCTGTTGGACAGCGTATCTAGACGTGCGTGACAAAGAGGCTTTTGACGCGGCGTTAGCGTTGTTTGGGGAACAAACAGAGGGTCGTTTAGACCTTATGTTCAATAATGCGGGCATCACCGTTGGGGGCTATTTTGATGAAATGCCGTTTGAAAAGATCATGGACATTGTCAATGTTAATTTGATCGGTGTCTTAAATGGCACCTACGCTGCGATTCCGCTACTAAAGCAGACAGAAAACTCACTTTGCTTTACCACATCTTCATCGGCAGCCATCTTTGGCACACCAGGAATGGCGGTTTACGGCGCCACAAAATACGCGGTCAAAGGTTTTACCCATGCGATGAGTGTTGAACTGGCACGATATGGTGTCAGAGCCGCAGATGTCATGCCTGGCATTATTGATACAGCACTGTGGGGCAGCAACAGATACGTTGACGGCAAAGCTGTGGCCACGTTTTCAAAAACACCCAAAAGAAACGCCGACAGAACGGACGCTAGCAGAACCATCGCGCCATCTGAGGTTGCGCAGGTCGTGTGGCTTGCCTACCACGGGACGAAACTACATTGGTATGTTCCACCAGAGCTTGAGAAAAATGAGGCTGTTGACTTCGAAGCAAACCGTGACGAGCAGATAGCACGAAGCCGGAAATAGCTTCCAGCGGCACTCGCGCCTTGCTACTTTCCTGCTTGTCGTTGCTTGCCGCTACTTCATGACTCTGCTTCATGCCCTGCCTTTAAGCGTTTCGCACTGGCGCTACTTTTCCCACCGAAATAAGCGATTCCACACAGTCGCGAATCGAAACATCCAGCGGACGAAATTCCATATCAAGTGTTTCCCGAATGCGATCATTGCGAAGTTCACAGCCGCCCCATATGGCCCTGAATTCATCCTCTTTCGCTTGTACTTTTTCAGGGAGCGGGTCGACGAGTTCGGCACCAGCAAATCCTAGCTCCGGAAGTAAGCGATCAATATTGGCGCAGACTTCTTCGACATTGCGGGTTTCGGTTGACCAGGCAATAAAACGCTCACCGTTGCTCACGTTAACGCTTTCAAGCATCCTGATGTGGGCTTCCGCTACATCCCGCACATCGACGGTATACCAAGCGCGATAGGTACCTACGACGTTTTGTGAGTACTTACCCAAAAGCATGGTCTCGATGTGATGTTGCCACGGCCCAGAGTTCTTTTGGTGCGCTGACTGAATAGGACCCACGTTATCACCGGGACAACAAGTAATAGCATCCCAGCGCCTACTTTCGTCAGCGGCATCAGCAAAAGCACGTTCCGCGAGAAAGATATTGGGGTCGGAGTAAAGTGCCGGGGTAAACGGTCACTAGACAGCTTGTCACGGGTTACTTTTCACGCGGGGCGTCTCTGCAGAATGATCAATTGTGATGCCATCTAATGCCAGCGGCTAGCCCCTAGCGGAAAATGACTTTTTTTACCTTTGCTTGTAACAAAGTCTCAATGCCGGTACCAAACCGAGCTCAATTTCTACCCCCTCAAAGCTCATGCCATCAATAACAATTTTTTGTTGCAGGTCGGCGGCTTTTAATAAGGCTTTAAAAAGCGCGTAACCAATGGTGTTTCCTTTCAGGTCATTTAAAGACTGCTCTGTATGTTCGACCAGTGTTTCGTCTACCGTAAAATGAGGAATTAATTTAGGCGGAACGCCGATCTCAATCTCAAGCTCACTCATGGTATAGCCAGCTTTAGCAAGATGTGGCAGCGCATCATTAAGATTACCGACAACCTCTAAGATTGCGTCACCAACCTTCCCAGAGGGGTCTCCTACTTTACCCTTAACGTCAGCCGCGGTTTGTCTAGCTTTATCAATAAAGTTGCCAAAAGCCATCGTGTTTCCTTTTTCATCGCCGGATTGTAGC
>JABIVN010000203.1 GCA_018667205.1 Gammaproteobacteria bacterium
CCCGGACATTATTATGGTTGGCGAGATTCGCGATCTTGAGACCGCCGAGATGGCGATCCAGGCTGCGTTAACTGGCCACCTGGTGATTTCAACGTTGCACACCAACGACGCACCATCTGCGGTGACCAGACTCCTGGAGCTTGGTGTCGCGCCCTACCTGATTAAGGCAACGGTACTAGGCGTCATGGCGCAAAGGCTAGTTCGTACGCTTTGTAATAGCTGTAAGAAGCAGGGCGATCCAGACCCGGATGGATGGAAAGTGTTGACGAGCCCTTGGAAGATAAAAATGCCGGCTAGGATGTATCACCCAGTGGGGTGTCTCGATTGTCGTGATACCGGCTACATGGGGCGGCAGGGTATTTATGAGCTACTGCCGATGACGGATAGCATTAAGGCCATTGTCGGGGAACAGATAAATATCGGAAAGTTGCGTATGGCGGCGATGAAAGAAGGTATGAAAACGCTCAGGCTGAGCGGAGCGATGAAAGTTGCTGCGGGAGAAACGACGATTGCGGAGGTCCTAAGGGTCGCTCCATACTCTGGCACGGAGTAACTTTAGTCTGTGGAGTCAGTCTTGTTAAACTCAATAGAAGACGATGCGCTCAAAGCGGAAGTGTTGCGAGTGGTAGGATTAAGCCCATTTTTCCTCGCGCTACTGGAAAATACGCCCGATTACCTGGCGACGCTATGCGCTTGCGATGACGCACTTTCGCAAGCCGAGCTCAATGATCGCTACCGACGTTTTCTTTCAGAGGGCGCGGAAGACGTGCCCTCTGCCTTAAGGTCGCTACGCCGCAGGGAAATGATTCGCATCATTTTTCGAGACCTGACCCGAAAGGCTGATCTTTTCCAAACCACGACGGAGCTATCTCATCTGGCAGATTTTTGTGTACAAACAGCACTTGATGATTGTTATCAAGCAGCCGTTAGACGCTATGGTCAGCCTCTGTCTCCCGCTGGAATACCTGAACAATTGATCGTTCTCGGGATGGGTAAGCTGGGAGCCCATGAGCTGAACCTCTCCAGCGATATCGACCTGATTTTTTTCTACACCCACCAGGGTAGCCTTCGTTTCGAACAAAATGACCGTGATCAAACGATCAGTTTTCAGGAGTTTTTCATCAGGTTAGCCAGACAGCTAATCAGTCACCTTGATGATGCGGGATTAATTGATAATGTGTTTCGAGTCGATATGCGCCTGCGGCCCTATGGTGACAGTGGTCCGCTAGTCGTTCACCGCGCGGCGATGGAAAAATACTACCTTGAGCAGGGACGAGATTGGGAGCGTTATGCTTTTATCAAGGCAAGGGCGATAGCTGGCGACCTTGAAGGTGGGCGAGATTTTCTCAGTTGGCTGAGCCCCTTTGTTTACAGGCGTCACCAAGACTATAGCGCAGTCCAGTCTTTGCGTGAAATGAAGGGTTTGATTACCAGGCAGATTGAACTCAATGAAATGAGCCAGGATCTTAAACTTGGCCCTGGGGGGATTAGGGAGATTGAGTTTATCGCCCAGGCACATCAGTTGATCTGGGGTGGAAAACATCCGGCCTTGCAAAAACCGGAACTGATGCAAGTGCTGGAGTCGCTGATCGAAGAAGGGTTTCTCCCGGTCGAAGAAGTCTCGGCGCTCAGGGAGGCCTATGTTTTCCTAAGGAATAGTGAGCACGCTATTCAGGCTGAATTTGATCGGCAGACCCACTTATTACCCGGCGACGAAGTCAGTCAAAGCCGCCTTGCTGACGCTATGGGATATGACGACTACGCGTACTACTTGGTTGCGCTGGAGGCGCATCGTAAAAGGGTCTCTCAATTATTCGCTCAATTGGTATCGACTAAGGGAATGGCTCCTAATGAGAATGTCGCGGAGGCGTGGGTTAACGCATGGAAATCTCCTACCAACCAGCAGGTTGAGGAGCTGAGGCTGGAGGTCCTAAAGCTGCAACTTGATGATGGTGTTGTTGCTTGTCTTGATGAGTTGATGCCGCGGCTCTTGATGTTGATCGGGGCATCCGCCGCCCCGAAAATCGCGATGACTCGAATGCTGCCTATCGTCAGGTCTGTTCTGCGCCGCTCAACTTACCTGGTGTTTCTGGATGAAAATCCGGATGCGTTATTGAAAGCAGTGCAGCTAGTCACCTTAAGTCCCTGGATTTCGGGACAGCTAGAAGCCTACCCTATCCTGCTTTATGAGCTGACAGACAGAGCCTTAAGAGAAGTAGCGGTAGCCAAACTTGAGCTGGAAGGTAAGCTGCGAGAGGGTATGCGCATTGTAGATGCGGGCGACCTTGAAAGTCAGATGGACACCCTCAGGCAGTTTAAGCTTTCAGCGACGGTCAAAATTGCAGCAATGGAGCTGTTGGACAAGCTTTCGATCATGCAGGCGTCTGATGGCCTGACGGCACTTGCCGAAGTCATTCTAGAGACCTCGGTAGACATCGCCTGGCGCTATCTGGAGAACCGGCACGGCAGGCCCACGGATGAGTCCGGTAACCCGATGCATTCCAGGCTGGCGATTATCGCTTACGGCAAGGCCGGGGGGCTTGAGCTAGCCTACGGCAGTGACCTGGATCTAGTGTTTTTGTGTCCCAGTTATATCCAGGGCGATACAGATGGCAGATCGATCATTAACAACAACGTTTTCTACGTTCGATTTGGACAGAGAGTCATCCATATCCTTACCAGCTTTACGCGATTTGGCATTCTATACTCGGCAGATATGAGGCTTAGGCCTCAGGGTAACAATGGGCCCCTGGTCGCTACCATGGGTGCCTTTGAGCGATACCAGGAAAGCGAAGCCTGGACCTGGGAGCATCAGGCGCTGATTCGAGCGCGATTTGTGGCGGGAGATGTTGCGCTCGGTGAGGCTTTTAACACCGTGCGTCGAAACCTGATTGCGCGGCAACGTGACCTTGATTCTTTATTGCAGAATGTTTGTTCCATGCGACAAAGAATGCGCGATCACCTGGCAACTCCGACCGCAGTCCCGCTAGAAGGTGGTAGTGAGATATTGGGTAAGTTCGATTTGAAGCACGACACCGGGGCTATTGTTGACATAGAATTTATGGTCCAATATGGCGTCCTTGCAAAGGGATCAAGGCATCGCGGGCTTGGTCGCTGGACAGATGTGATGAGGCTGCTGGATGAACTTGAGTCGGCCGGACACATGCCTGATTCTGAAGTAGAAACGCTGCAACGTGCTTATCTGGCGTTTCGGGCGGCTGTTCATCATGGTTGGCTTGGACTTGAGACAGATTATGCGCGCTTGCAACGTTATCGTCAGGAAGTACACCGCATTTGGCTTACTCGTATGGAAGCCGGTGATTACAAAAACAATTAAAAGAAGAGTAAGACATGTCGGAATCTCTCGCAGATAGACACCGAGTCATCTGGTTTGATGGCGAGTTAGTGCCGTGGCGCGAA
>JABIVN010000204.1 GCA_018667205.1 Gammaproteobacteria bacterium
GAATGGTGAGTACCTCTGGAAGTCACCGGCAGAGAACATCTGCCGCCCGGATCAGGAATATTGTCAACCCGGTTATCCAGCGGCCATTACAGTCATCGAAGAGATCCTTATTGCCGGCAGCAACGATGGTCATCTGCGTATTTTTGACGTCGAGACGGGTAATATCCTGTGGGATCGTGACACCGCCGTTGAATTCGACTCACTAAATGGGGGCAAAGCGAAAGGCGGCTCCTTTGGCGGTGGTTCAGCGCCTATAGCCTTTAAAGGTCAGCTTATCGTTAACTCCGGCTATGGTTTTGCGGGGAAGATGCCTGGCAACGCTTTGCTAGTGTTCGAAGCGAAATAAATCTTTAACCATCTATAGGAAAAACAATGAAAGGTTTCGTACTAGCAATCGTTTTATTTAGCACCCTGATTGGCTTCGAGGCTGCAATTGCAGAACCGGAATATACTCGGCTTCAGATGGAAATTGAGGTAGGAAAACCCGCCGATGAGCTTTGGGCGATCGCAGGTGGCTATTGTGACATTAGTCTGTGGGCAAACATTGAGTGCGAAATCGTCTCGGGTAGCGGCAACATAGGTACCGTTCGAGTGCTACTCGGTGGAGCAATCACAGAAGTCATGGTCGCCAAGACAGCGCTTTCTTATGGCTATGCTACTCCTGTCAAAGAAGGAGAGTTTTACGACCTTTACCATGGATTTATGGAAGCGAAGCCGGTTAGCGATAGCACCTCCAAGCTTCTCTACACCATCGTTTACGATGTCTCAGACTTTCCTGACCAGGCTGCTAAAAATGCAGACATGACACGACGGAGGGATCAGTTTGATAAGTTCTTACTGGAAATCAAAAGGCTAACTGAAAAGTAAACCCATTAGTTAGGCAACGATCGCCGGAGGTTGGCATCACCGCATTTTATTGAGGCCAGTGTTCTTTCGCGACTCGCTGAAGGTTCACTGCCAGCCACGCCGTTGACTTTTTTTTGATCACAAGTCGCTGCGCTTCGCATTAATCCAACGGTACCCGGCAATTAACCTATTGGGCATTAGCCTATGACCCCTAGTCTTGGCAGAACAGTTCTACCGCTGCCAACAAACCAGCGGTCATCTATTCGATCATCATCGGCCCTCAGCTTTAATACTGTCGGGCGCTAAGCTAAAGCGTTTAGCGGTTGAGCCACGCTGTACGGTTTTCTGATAATCTCATTACGTTATTTCAAACTGGAATTTCGATCACAACGAAACGCTCGATGATAACAGGACCAATATCCCCTGCTGCGCTCGAACAGACCATTGGCGGTCTTCTCAAAGAGGCCGCCACCGAGGATCCTGATCGCACCGCCATTATTATCGGCCTTGAAAACCCAGCCTTGAGGCACGAGTGGACTTATCAGCAAATGTACAACGATGCGCAACGTATTGCTTTCGCATTGGCCACTCGCTTTCAACCGGGCGAGCGTATTGCGATCTGGTCTCAAAACACCCCAAAGTGGGTGCTCGTGGAATTCGGCGCTGCCATGGTCGGGTAGATCCTGGTAATCATTAACCCAGCCTATCGACCCGAAGCATTAGCCTACGTGCTAAAGCAATCACGAAGTGCCGGGATAATAGTGACGCCGGCGTACCTCGGCAACCAACGACTCGATTCAGTCAATCAGGTAAAAGATGACTGCCCGGCGCTGCGGGAGATCATCAGGTTTGATCAGTGAACGGGTTTCCTGCGTTCTGCTGATGACAACGTTCAATTGCCCGAGGTACTTCCCTCGGACGCGACCATGATCCAGTACACATCAGGAACAACGGAGTTTCCCAGAGGAGCCCTTCTGCACCACCGAGGTCTGGTCAACAATGCCCACCACACACTAGACCCTATGAAGGTCAACGATGGCGACATCTGGGTCACGATGCTGCCATTGTTTCATACTGCAGTTTGCGTCATTTGTGTCCCGGGTGCTGTTGCAAAACGATGTACTCAGCTTGTTGTTGAAACCTTCGAACCCGGACTGGTCCTTGAATTGATTGAGACCTACAAAGCGCACGCTCTGATTGGGGTGCCCACAATGCTCATTGGTATCCTGGAACATCCTGATTTTTCAAAGCGCGACATCTCATCAATTCATACCATGACATCCGGCGGATCAACTGTTGCGACAGCCCTGGTGTAGCGCTTCGAAGAGCGGCTTGGCGCGGAATTCACCATCGTCTTCGGACAAACCGAATGTTAATCGGTCGCATCCATGACTCGTCCTAAAGATACCCAGATCGATAAAACACTAACATTGGGTGGTCCTATGCCTGACGTTGACATAAAAATTGTCAACCCCGAATCAGGCCAGACTGTACCCATTGGACAACTGGGTGAATATTGCACACGCGGCTATCACGTGAAGCATGAGTATTTCGACATGCCTGAGGCCACAGCAAAGACCATCGACGAAGACAACCGGCTGCATGCCGGTGACCTATGTTCCCTGGATGAACGTGGCTCCTGTAAAGTCGAGGGCCGACTCAAGGACATAATTATTTGTGGCGGCGAGAACATATACCCTGAAGAACGGGAAGAGCTGTTATTTCGCCACCCCAGCATTGGTGAGGTGGCGATTGTTGGATTACCCAATGACAGGTATGGCAACATTGTCGGTGCTTTCATTCGTGCTGCGCCCGGCAAGCAGCCCGACAGAGAAGAATTGTTTGCGTATCTGCAAGAACAGCTCTCGCCCCAGCCCCCAAGAACAGGTTCCTTCTAGAAGACTTTCCGTCAACAGGTTCTCGGAAAATACAAAAGTTTGTTCTAAGGCAACAATGGGTCAACGGGCAGTTTACAGAGAAGTCCTAATTCCACCCTGATCGGGTCTTAACGGCCCGAACCCGCGCGTAATAAAGTATGAATTTCTGGAGCCAAGAAATAAGGATTAACGGCTCTTGGGACACGGCCATTGAAAATCGCGCTAATAAAACAGGATTGGTTTCTCAGATTCTTTTTGCAAACAGTTTAAAGGGGACACAGGGCGTTAGAATCTAACGCCCTGTGTCCCCCTTTTTCTCCGTCCTCTTTTTAATTTTTAGGCGACGTCTTGGGCCCAGTTGCCGTGGAAACCGAATGGAACGCGATGATCAAGGTAGGCTTTAGCCAGCGGTTCGCCCGACACATTCTGCGCATCAAGAATCACCAGATGGCTCGCCTTTCGGTTAGCGTCGTACACGTTGGCTAACAGGAATCCATCTCCTTCGGGGGCATCAGCCGATCTGGGTACGAAAATGGGCTCATTGGTTGCGCAAGCCTCTCCAACATCGTGAAGCTCAACCTTGCCTGTCTCGTGGTCACGTCTGCCGATGGCGTTAAAACCGCCGACTTTAAACTGCGGATTCTTATCAGCAGCAAAGTAACCGTAACGGTAGTTCGCCCCGGCGTATCGCTCATCAAGCCGCGGAAATTCACAAGCCAGGTCATCCAAACGTTCCCATTTGTAGTCATTCGTATTACTGGCCATATCAAAGGTCCAACGGGTCAGCCGAGGAATAGCTTTGGAAGGATCACCGGGTGTTCCATCGGGCATTGGGAATAACGGCGCTTCTTCAAATTCGCAAACGTCACAGGTCACAAGGTCACCATCTGTATGCGCATTCATGGGGTGGAATACAAACGAAGGGTCACCCTGAAACCAACGCAAGTCAGCAACACTGCCATTCCTTGGCATGATACCAATGTGAACCCCTTTTTCCGGCTCCCAGGCATAAACAGGCGCACCGGTCATGGCGCGTTCCATAGAACCGGTCAGCGGCATGATGGGAAAGATGACGTGTTCACGGGTCACCATGAAATCGTGAACCATAGCGGCATAAGGCGCCTTAAAAGTTTCTGAACGAATCAGTTTTCCGTCTTTGTTGACGACATGAAACGACATATGCTCGGAGATCATCCCATCGGCATTGTAGCCAAAGAAAAGCATTTCACCGGTTTCAGGGTCGATCTTCGGGTGGGCAGTCATTGGCCCAACAAGTTTGTCACCGAAAGTATGGGAACCCATTGATTCCAGGGTTACCGGGTCAAGCTCAAACGGCGCATGGGCTTCTTCCAGCGCCAGCAGTTTGCCCGCGTGATAGACAATGTTCGTGTTCGCCAGGCCATCAGTCTCCAGTCCCATCACACTTTCATCGTTCTCCATGGGATTAAACGCGCCAAACAGGGACCGGCCTGCCTCGGCTTCCTTCTTAAACTTAACGGATTGTACGTACCGGTTTTTGTAATTCACCTTACCATCAGCGATGTAGAAACCATGAACCATGCCGTCGCCACCAAACCAGTGATATTCACCCCTTGGCGAAAATTGCGGGTTAGGCCCGTTGCGGAAGAACGCACCACGGAGTTCCTGCGGCACTTCACCCTCTACGACGAGGTCTGGCGCATCACACTCCATATGAATGGGCGCAAACCCACCCTCAAGGTTGGGATGACTCGGAAATGGCTGTGAC
>JABIVN010000205.1 GCA_018667205.1 Gammaproteobacteria bacterium
CGCCAGTGGCATTGCCGGGTAGCTACGTTCGGAAAGGATAACCGCTGAAAGCATCTAAGCGGGAAGCCCCCCTCAAGATTAATTCTCACTGGGACTTTAAGTCCCCTAAAGAGCCGTTGAAGACTACAACGTTGATAGGCTGGGTGTGTAAGCGCTGTGAGGCGTTGAGCTAACCAGTACTAATTGCTCGTGAGGCTTGATCATATAATTTGAGCGATTGTGGTGTAACCACATGATCCAAGACTGTCATATCGACTTGAGCGCATAGCGTGTATAGGAGAAATGACAGTCAGTAGAAACTCAAGCTATATTGGATAAGACCTTGAAATAGAACGAAGATGTCAGACTGAAAAAGACTTATCACTTGTATTACTTTTTAAGAATTTAGTCACCCAGGATCTGATCCTGGTGTTGGCAACACGGACGAGGCTTATCGTAACGAACGATGACGCCACACCGATTTGCCTGATGACCTTAGCGAGTAGGTACCACCTGATCCCATATCGAACTCAGAAGTGAAACTGCTTAGCGCCGATGGTAGTGTGGGAGTTCCCATGTGAGAGTAGGACATTGTCAGGCATTAATTAAGAGACCCCAGTCGCGAAAGCTGCTGGGGTTTTTTAGTTATAGCGCCCCTAAAAGCGACCACCACTGCTATCTATCAAACACTGCTAAGTATCAAGCACTGCTAAGTATCAAGCACTGCTAAGTATCAAGCACTGCTAGATAAAGCACTGCTGCACAATAATGCCCGCTATCTTTCGCGAAGAACTTATCAATCTTCCCAGATCTATCGAGGCTTCCGCGCCGTACTCTCAATCACCATCAGCATCTGTTTGATCGTTCCGGGAAACTTCAGTTTCCACGCTTCTTGCTCTTTCACCAACGTATACACGACGATATCTGACCCCACATGATCCCCT
The DNA here is from genome assembly GCA_018667205.1 of Gammaproteobacteria bacterium. GTDB lineage: Bacteria > Pseudomonadota > Gammaproteobacteria > Pseudomonadales > Azotimanducaceae > UBA9659. The sequence goes on from JABIVN010000205.1 coordinate 924, forward strand.
TGAGACATCTTGAGCCGAATAACGATATGAACCATATCCTCGTTCTCTTGAATTTTTCCGATGATCTCTCTGGCTGTGAACTTAAGGTGTTGTGACCGCGCTGCTTTCAGGATTTCACTGGCAAGGGCGTTTAGATAAAACTCGGCCGGCGTGTTAGCGACTTCGTTCATGGAGACCTTGCGTCCGAAAACCCGACGTTGCAACCCATACTCACCAAAGTTGGCTTGATACTGAATCGATTCATCGATGGATTTTTTCAAGTTGTGCATACTCTCGCTATCCATCAGCGAGCCAATGCCTATTAGATCCTGGTTGGTGAGCACAGCAAGATACTTGTCTAGCGTTCCCTCCGGGGTGCTTGCGGCAACCGCAACTGAATTCATCAAGACTGTACAAACAACGGCGATCAGATAGTGCATAAGGGATCATTTACTAGAGGAAGTGTGGATAGTCTACCTGCTCTAGCCGTTCAATGTGAGCACTGTCAGGCAAGCGTTCTCAAGCAGCGAAAGTAGCCCCCGTGGCCTTACCTAAAACCATCTTATTGCCCTGTATTTCAGCGCCTCTGCGGGATTCTGTGCCATTCCTTAGGATGACTGGTATTGTCAGAACCTGACACTTGAAAAAGCAGGGGACGACGGGACCGATGAACACCAAGGATCTGAACGCGTTGGGTATTCCAGCTCAGGCCGACATGCACCATGCCCTCTGGCTGGGCCTGCAATTGATGATCGCGTCTAATTGCGACCGACGCCAAGTGTATGATTGGATATTTCGATTGTTTCGTCGGCAGCACAAAGATAAGTTTATCTCGAGCTTCGACAAGTTAGGATTGACGGGACTACCGGACGCAGTGGCCAGCGCTCGTTACCACGTCATGGCTAATAGTATTGGCGGTGTCCCTGTTGAATACCTTGCAGAAAGTGACACAAAGGCCTGGGTTCGGTTCCGATACCCGCGCTGGATGTATCTTGGTGCAACGATTTGCGGCATCCCCGTTGAAGTCAGTCGTGGCTTTTTGGATGGCTGGTATGCCGAAAACGGCGTCTCCTTAAACAATCCCAGGCTGGGTTTTGTCTGTGTCTCAGAAGACATGACCGGAGAGTTTGGACTTTGTGGCTATTTTAAGGAGTTTGACCACGATCTAATGGCTAGTGAGCGATTGCAGTTTGCCAACGAGCGGCCACCCTTGTTCTATCAAGAAGATCAGCCGACGTTACCCGCCGGTATTTGGAGTGACGAACGGCTCCAGAAAGCTAACAGAAACTATGCAATGGACTTTGTCAGAAACGGCATAATAGAACTCCATGGTGTTATCGGTGATAGTCAAACAAAGAAGCTTGCTGGAAGGGCGGCAAGGCTCATAGGGCTGCAATACTTCTCTCAGACCCGGGCATTGATCCGAACAGAAGACGGTGACCTTGCCTCCGCGGGCGACTATCTTTCCAGAATGTTCGCAGGCCTTGGCGACACGTCTGTCGTTCAATTGACTGGCAACACGTTACGGATTGTTCACAGCGGCTTACGAATCACTCAAGGTCTTGAAGCCGCTGAAAGAGTGGCAGTGTTAACGGTGTGGAAAGAACTTTGGTTGGGTGCTCTCGCATCATTCCAGCGCATGAAACACGCCGAGGTCGAGATTCGGGAAGACTCGCTGGTTTGGACAATCACCGAGGCTCCATCACAGTGACACCGGGCGTCAGTGGACTAAATGGACTAAGTGCTGGTATCCGCTAATTAAGCGCTGACCCACTCTACGCCCCATGGGGCGCAAACAACTGCGCGGGCCGAGAAGCAACAAGGGCCAAACGTGAAAGGTCCCTAAACGCTGCCAGCTGAGTTGGCTCCCCTTCGTTCTCTAAGTTTCTCGAGTATTTCAGCATGTAGCTCCTTTGTTAGGTGGTAGTGTGTGTAACACCAGAGTGACAAGATCGCGAAGGCTGCGACAATGGGCCCGTATAGTAGACCCAGCTTAACCAGGGTTTCCGGCGGTATATCTGCTGCGGTTCGAATACCAGGGCCGGTGGGCCATCTAATAACGTCCAGGCCTACACCACCTATAAAGTTACCGAGACCGGAAGTGGCCTTCGCTGAAAAAGCGATCGCGCCAAAGAAAATACCTTCCTGCCTGACCCCCGTCGTATATTCGTGCTCATCGGTCACATCTGCCATCATCGAGCCAAACGACACAAGGGCCTGCTGCAGTAGAATTCCCTGCAGGAACTTGAGCGTGATAAGAGTGGTAATCAGCATGGGATCGCCATTGTCCGGGAACTGACCCGTCAGCCTTAGCACGACGGGAATAACCTGGATGACCGCCCATGAGCCCGTACCCAGGATGACGCCGAACTTCTTGTCCGCATAGCGGTGCAGTGTTGGCGTCAAAAATACGCCACTCATCAACCCAACCATCAGGGCAACTTGCGTCCAAAGCATCTGAGCACCGGTCAGTTCCCAGAAGTACTGAAACATATACAGGTCCAGCGCGTTGTTGACGCCGGACATGACGAAAACAATCAGAACCCCGAAAAACAACCAGGTAAAGGAGCGGTTGGTGAATGCTTCTTTGGTTTCCTGCGCCAGACGTTTGCCGATATTCATCGGTGGTTTCTCCGCGGGAACGCTTAAGTGCGGAATCTCTTTTTGTGTGCCGTACGCCGAATACCAGATAGTGATAATCATCAACAGGCCCAGGGTAATCCCGTAGGGCGTGTAGTTTTCCACGCTGAGTCTGCCACCCTCGGAATCAGCGAAGAAATAGCCAAGCCCTATTACCACGGCGGACGCATTACCAAATGTTCCAAAGAACTGCCTAAAGGCTACAATTTTTGTCCTCTCGTGAAAGTTTTCGGTTAGTTCAGCGCCCAACGCCAGGTGAGGTACGTGGTAAAGTGTCATAGCCCCGCGAGTCAGGATCGCAAAGATAGTGAGCCAGGCAAACAGCCCGAACTGGCCCATCGAATCAGGCGGTGAAAAAAGCCCGACAAAACCTATTGCAAGTGGCACCGCTGATAGGTACATAAAGGGATGGCGTCGGCCCAGTCTGGACTTGAGATTGTCAGAAAGCGATCCAGCCAAGGGATCTGTGATGGCGTCAAATAATAGGGCGATGAACAGCGCCGCGCCTGCCAGCGTGCCGGACAATCCCAACACTTGGTTGTAATAGAACAAAATGAACAACGAGAATGCGGTGTTCTTAAGACCTTCCGCATATTGCCCCACCCCAAAGGCGAACTTACTCGAAAGAGGGACAATGCGATCATTGGAAATATTGAGGTTAGTCATCGGTGCATCAGACCAGAAAAAAGTCCCTAAGAACAGGTCGGCCCTGCAGTTTGGTGGGTGGAATGATATCGTTAGAACATGCTACCGTTAAATCGCGAACAAATTACCGCCGCTTTTCTTAAAAGTAACGATCAAAGCGAAGCTCTACAGGTTCCTGAGCTAGCGAGTGTTCAGTGGTCTTTTCTGGACTACTTTGGCTGGGTGCACCCGTCGGGACATCTTGGTTTCGTCGTTTTATCTTCCCCCAACGATGGGCAACTTCGGGGTATAAGGATGAGTCGCGCGAAACGGTCAGCTAAAAAGCCTCGGATGGAGATGTGCTCCTGGTGTCACCATGTGCACAAAGCAAATGGCACGGCGATGTTTACGGTGCAAGTAAAAGGCAGTGAAGGACGACACTCATTGGGCAATGTCGTTTGCAAGGCGCTGGACTGCAGCCTGAGAATAAGGAATTTGGTGCAGCCCGAAAGTTTTATGCGCGAGACGTTGTACCAGCCAGCTAAAATCTGGCGCATGCAGGCGACGATGCACAAGTGGCTTGGACGCGCGAACCAACTCTAGGAACTCTTTAGAGCCAAAAGCTCTCTAATTCCAAAAGCTTTGCACGGTTAAGAGACGACCCTGTCTTAGCCCTATATTTTTTAAACGGTGGCCAGATTCCTTATAAGGTCACCTTGTTCAACACAGTAAAGGATTTCTGTGGTCCGTTCAGCCCCTTCTGCCTTGCCAAACAGGTATCCCTGAATAGATTCACATCCTAGGTCCCTAAGGTATTCCAGTTGAGGATCAGTCTCAACCCCTTCGGCAATTAGATCTAGTTTCAACCCTTTCGCCAAAGAAACGATAGCGTCGACAATGGAGGTCGCTTCTTCGCTTTCATTAATCGAACTCACAAAACTCTTGTCGATCTTCAGCGTGTTGACGGGAAATTGTTGCAGGTAGCGGAGTGATGAATAGCCCGTCCCGAAGTCGTCAATGGCGACCCTGATATTGTGGCTCGCCAGTTCACGCAGTTTTCGGATAGCGCTCGACATATCGTTCATGATGACGTTTTCTGTTATCTCGACCTCTAATGCGCTGCCAGGCAAATCGTATTTGCGCAGAGCAGAGAGCACTTCTTCAATAAAGTCGTCCTGCGCAACCTGTGTACCTGAAAAGTTGA
>JABIVN010000023.1 GCA_018667205.1 Gammaproteobacteria bacterium
AATGGTGTGGGCCATTTCTGCGTCAATTTCCGCGGTCGCCGGTATTCTTGTAGCACCGGTATCTCTAATTGATCCGCTAATGGGGTTTGTCGGTATCAAAGCTTTTGCGGCAGCCATTGTCGGTGGGTTTGGCAGCCTGCCAGGCGCCATACTTGGCGGGTTGATCATCGGCATCGTCGAGCAGTTCGCTGGGCTCTACCTGCCACCGGGGTTTTCCGATGTCAGCGCCTACATTATCCTGTTAGCCATGCTGTTAATTCGACCACAGGGTATTTTTGCCAGCATGCAGCGGAAAAAGGTCTAGCGCTGACATGAGATTCATCAAAAAAACCCACTACAACCAAGACATCCAACTCTTCAAACACCGGGGACAACTGTTCTGGTACGGGGCACTCGGGGTGGCACTCCTGTTGTTTCCTCTGGTGTTATCTGAGTTCTATCTAGGCGAACTGTCGTTGGTCTTTATCTACGCCATTGCCGGTATCGGTTTAATGCTGCTGACCGGCTATACAGGGCTGGTTAGCCTTGGACACGCTGCCTTCCTTGCGATTGGTGCCTACACCCACGCCTATCTGCTGGCACAAGGCTGGCCATTCCCCGTTTCTCTGATTTGCGCCACCCTGCTGTCTAGTCTGGTTGGCGCAATCATCGGCATTCCCGCGTTAAGAATGACCGGAATCTATCTTGCCGTGGCGACCCTGGCATTCGCGATCATCGTTGAGCAGGTGCTCATCCACTGGGTGTCAGTGACTGGCGGTTTTCGCGGCATGGCGGTGGAACTTCCTTCGATTGGTTCGCTTTCACTGAGCGACAGTATTGCTTTCTACTTCCTTTGCCTTTTTGTTTTAACGTGCTGTCTGTTTCTGGCAATGAACCTGCTGCGCACTTCAACAGGCAGAGCGATGACCGCTATTCGCGACTCTGAAATATCGGCACAAAGCATGGGAATTCACCTCGCCTACACGAAGACCCTGGCATTCGGTATCAGTGCAGGGTTTACAGGGCTGGCAGGCAGCCTTCTGGCGCACAAAATAGGCTATCTGGCCCCGGACAGCTTTACGCTGCTGACCTCGATCCAGCTGCTATTGATGGTGGTCGTTGGCGGCCTTGGATCACTTCACGGCGTCATCTACGGCGCCCTGTTTATCGGCCTACTGCCACAGGCCCTGGCATTACTAAGAGATACATTGCCACCCGTTCTGGCTCAGATCCCAGGGCTGGAACCGGGGATATTCGGGCTTATCCTGGTGCTTGTGCTGATTTACGAGCCTCAGGGCATTTATGGTCGCTGGCTAAAAATCCGCAACTATTTTGAGGAATTTCCGCTGTACCGGAAGGCAACCCATAAGCGTCAGCGCAGCTACCTAAGGACGGAGCGACTCAAATGAGTCTGCTTACCGCTAACAATCTTTCCCTTGCGTTTGGTGGCGTCCATGCCGTGGACGATGTCAGTTTCAGCGTTAACAAAGGCGAGGTTTTCAGCATTATTGGCCCCAACGGGGCGGGTAAAACAACTTTATTTAATCTGATCAGTCGACTCTACGATACAAGCGCCGGTTCAATTCATTTCAACGGGCAGGACATCAGTCAGGTACCCACCCATCGAATCGCAGAACTGGGCATCGCCCGAACTTTCCAAAACACTGAACTTTTCGAACAGGAAACGGTGCTGCGAAATCTCCTGATTGGCCAGCACGTGCACCGACGCACTAACCTTTTGCAGGAGTTCCTGTTTCTGCCATCGGCCAGACAGCAGGAATTGAGCTTCCGCAAAGATGTGGAAGACGTTATCGACCTTCTTGATCTTCAACACTACCGCCATCAGGTCATTGCAAACCTGCCTTATGGCGTGCGCAAGATGGTCGAAGTCGCACGGGCACTCTGTATCAAACCCAGCCTGTTATTACTTGACGAACCGTCATCCGGCCTGAACCCTGAGGAAACCGAAGATCTGTCTTTTCAAATTGAAGATATCAACCAGGAAGTGGGCACCACCATTATTATGGTGGAACACGACATGAACCTGGTTTCCAGAACGTCTACCCGAGTGATGGCCCTGGCGGACGGAAAACTGGTTGCAGTCGGCTCACCGGCGGAAATACAGCAACACCCTGAAGTCCTAAAAGCCTACCTGGGAGAGTAATGTGTCGATTCTTGAACTGACAAATATCGAAACCTACTACGGGCCCGTGATGGCTATTCGCGGGGTCAGCATGTCTGTCCGGGAAGGCGAGATTAGCGTTCTGCTGGGCGCCAACGGTGCGGGTAAGACCACCGTGCTGAAGACGATCAGCGGCGCGATGGAGCCGCAGAAGGGCAAAATATTATTCAGGGGAAAAGAAATTCAGGGTATAGACCCCGATAAAACCGCCCGACTAGGTATCGCTCATGTGCCAGAAGGACGGGAGGTTTTCCCCTTTCTGTCGGTACAGGAAAATCTGGCCATAGGTGCCTACACAAGAAATGACAATGAAGTGGATGACGATATAGACCTTGTTTACGACTACTTCCCCATCCTGGCAGAGAAACGAAAACAACAGGCTGCATTCCTGTCTGGAGGCCAGCAGCAAATGCTCGCTATCGGCCGCGCACTGATGCTTCGCCCCGCCCTAATGCTATTAGACGAGCCTTCGCTGGGCTTGTCACCCAGACTGGTTGGCGAAATCGCAGAGATTATTGTCAGGGTAAACAAGGAACAAAACGTCACTATTTTCCTGGTGGAACAGAATGCGAAAATGGCCCTTGACATAGGGCACTACGGCTACGTTATGGAAGTCGGCCGAATCGTCATGGAAGATAGCTGCAAAAAACTAAGCCAGGCCGCAGATATCCAGGAGTTTTACCTGGGAGTGAAGGATGAAGGTATTCGCGGCCGCAGGCGCTGGAAACAAAGGAAGACCTGGCGATGACCGCCACGCACACAGTTGATCTCCGTGTGGATCCACCGATGGTTGCCATCGATGGTTTCAGCAGTATACCCGCGCTGTTCTGGCACCGCGTCAACGCCAATCCAGAACGCCTGGTGATTCGAGAAAAGGATTACGGTATCTGGAACGAATACACCTGGGCTGACTATGGGAGAAATGCAAAATATGCCGGCCTGGGGCTAATGGCATTGGGACTGAAACCCGGAGACGTCTGTTCGATTGCAGCAGAAGTTTGCAAAGAATGGTTGTTCGCTGATTTAGGCGTGGTCTGCGCCGGTGGCATTACCAACGGCATCTACCCAACTGATGTGTCAAACCAGGTCGCGTACCTGGTGAATGATAGTGGTACCCGCTTTTATTTCGCTGAGGATGAAGAACAGTTAGACAAAATTCTCGACGTCCGAGCCAACACCCCCTCGCTAGAAAAAATCATCATCTTTGACATGGAGGGCCTGCGTAACTTTGAAGACGATATGTGTATCAGTTTCGAGGCGCTGCTCGATCTAGGCATCGCCCATGAGGCAACACATCCGGGGGCCTGGACCACTTCAATTAATGCCGCTGACGCAGAAGACCTTTTAACCCTGACTTACACTTCGGGCACCACCGGGCCGCCAAAAGGTGCAATGATCAGCCATCGCAATATGCTTTACATGATGATCACGCTGCAACGGGTCTGCGGGATTTTTGACAGCGATGAACAGGTTGCATTTCTGCCGCTCGCCCACGTCGCCGGGCGAATGTTTTATACGTTCGCAACGATAGAAGCGAACTCAGTGATTAACCTGGTGGAAGATGTAGAGACCGTTATACAGGATCAGCAGGAAATCTCACCGTCCATACATTTTGCGGTTCCCAGGGTCTGGGAAAAGCAATACAGCACTATTTTGATTAAGCTTAAAGAGGGTACCGCGTTTGGCCGATGGGCTTATCAACTGGCGATCAGGATAGGTTCAGCTGCCGCTGTTTACCGGAAAGCCGCTGCGCCAGTTCCGTTAGGGTTACGCGCTGTGGCATTTGCTGCCGACCAACTGGTGTTAAAGAATATTCGGCGATTGCTCGGTATCGATGAAGCCAGATGGCTGTCGACCGCTGCAGCGCCGATCGCGCCCGAACTTATCGACTGGTATTGGTCGCTGGGAAAACCGATGTATGAGGTGTACGGGCAAACTGAATGTACGGGAATTATTACCGCCAACGAACCCGGCAATTTAAAGATCGGCAGCGTGGGCAAGGCCGCACCGGATGCGGAAGTGGTGCTATCCGATGACGGTGAGGTACTGCTGAAAAGCCCCGGCGTTATTCGGGGCTATTGGAAACAGACAAAGAAAACAGCCGAAACATTTAAACAGGGCTGGCTCTATACTGGGGACGTTGGAAGAATTGACGAAGACGGTTTTCTCTACGTCATCGATCGCATCAAGGACATCATCATCACCGCGGGTGGCAAAAACATTACCCCGAGCGAAATAGAGAACCAATTGAAGTTCTCCCCCTTCATCTCTGACGCGGTGGTTATAGGCGATAAGCGGCCCTACCTAACCTGCCTTGTAATGATCGATCAGGAGAACGTCACCAAGTATGCCCAGGATAAAGACGTGCCATTCACTAACTACACCAGCTTATGTCACACTGAAGCTGTCCAGGCGCTTATTTGGGACGAGGTCGAGAAAGTTAACCAAAAGTTCGCTCGGGTAGAAACTATCAAGAAGTGTCGCCTGATCGACCAACTGCTTGACCCTGAAGACGAAGAACTAACGCCTACAATGAAACTTAAACGAAAAGTCGTTAACCAAAAATATGCGGGAATGATCGATGAAATGTACTAATAACGTCCTCCTTCTAATCTCTTTATTTGCGCTCGCGAGTTGCGATAGTGCTGACACCGGAAACA
>JABIVN010000004.1 GCA_018667205.1 Gammaproteobacteria bacterium
AACACCTGACACGCTGGACGCTTCTTCTGACCAAAGAACTCTTCCGGACACTAGATCTAAACCAACAATTCCTCCCTGGAAGCTGGCCGCATACAAACGGCCGTTTTCCATTGCCATTGCGCCATCAATATCCACGAGTCTTTCAAGATCAGAACTTCCCTGGGCCACACCAACTCGCTGCTCAAGCCTTACAAACCCTGTATCCCTTTCCAAAAGCGTCACCCTGCCACTTGAGAACCCGACCACAATGACGTCATCTGAAATAATGGGTGTCGATGTACCCCTTAATGTCAGCGCAGGAATATTCGTCGTATAAATCCATTTACTGGATCCGTCTATCGCATCGTAAGCCGCCACTTTGCCATCAATGGTCTGCACCACCACCAAGTCATTATCAATCTGGGGCTGGGATAACACTTCGCTGGCGACGCGGGATTTCCAGGCTAAGCTTCCATCACTCTGGTTCAGCGCTAAAATTTCCCCGGACCCTGTACCCACGACAACCAGGTCGCCACCAGCACCAACACCACCCGTGATGGCATCAAGACCTTTCGAAAAACCAAATGAAAGCTCTTCCTTGGTGTAAAAGTCCTTTATCTCAGCCTCCCAAATGACACGTCCCGTATCCGTAGTTAACGCCTTGATCTTACCGTCCGCGGAAGCAGCAAAGACACGTCCGCCAATAATCGCAGGTCTTAGTCTGATGGCCCGGTCACCCGATCCGCCACCAATTTTCTGGTTCCAGAGCACGTCAAGACGAACTTCTTCATTAATGTCTGGCAGAGGATTGGGTTTGATCTCTTCTGGCTCGTCGTCCCCCCCGAACCAACTGCAACCCGACATCGCTAACAACACAAGTAGCCAGACAAGGAGACGCATCTGGCGACGATTAATCATGCGTCCTCATCCTCTGTTACTTGCTCTGCCAGTTCGTCGTCCTCTTCCTCGTCCTCTGCGAGGTCGTCATCTTCTAACACTTCCTCAACTATTTCCGGCTGCATCAAGGACGCCTGAGTCAGGCTTGCCGAAAGAGGAAGGTCTGCCAGCTTAAGTTCAAGAGTCGGCTTTTCGACCTCTTCGTTCATGTTTTCAAGCGCCCGCTGGTAGGCCTGTCGTGCCAGCTCCAGATCTCCCATGGCGTGAAGGATATCCCCTTTCGCTTCTTCGACTGAAGCAACCTGACCAGACGCAGGCTGGTGATCAACCAGCAATGCCATGGCGGAGGCAGGATCTTCTAGTCCCGCATACACACGCGCTAACCGGACCCTGATCGTCGTTTCCAGGTGCGATTCGGACACGTTGTCAAGCGCCCAACGCAGTTCTTCCACGGCCATATCAAGGTTATTTTCCGTCACCGCTACCTTCGCGAGTCTCATCGCCGCAAAAACCGCGTAAGTCGTATCACCATGGTCTGATTTAAGCGTATCTGCCAGGCTTAAGGCGGTGATTCGTACCGCCTCGTCAGAGCCATTGGTCGCTATATTGTCGGTCGCAACCAAAAGGTTTTCGTAAACCGCTGAGGCCGCCTCACCTGTCTCGATGACATTTTCTTCCCAGGCACGGTATCCAAAGATAGCGCCGACCGTCACCACGACTGTAATGACCAGAGAGGTACCGTTCTCATCCCACCAGTTCTTTAATACCTCTAATTGTTCTTCATCCGATTCAACCAAACTAGTTCTCCTTGCTAAAGTAGTCGATGCAATACTGCGTCAACGTCTCTTGTGAGATTGTTGACTGCTCGCCACCTTCTCTCAATGATTTAATGCCGACAGTACCTGTAGCAACTTCGTCCTCACCTAAAACCAGGGCAAGGTCAGCGCCAGAGGCATCCGCTTTTTTCATCTGCGACTTAAACTTGCCGTCACCACAATGAACAACAATCTTTTTCCCTGATAGTTGATCCCTGATTGATTCAGCCAGCCGCAGGGCTGTTGCACGTGCGGCGTTACCGTGGGACACAACATAGACATCAGCATCTTTCGATAATTCCATCTTTTCAGCCAACATCAGGGACAATCGATCGATTCCCATGGCAAACCCTACACCCGGCGATGGCTTACCGCCCAGTTGTTCAACCAGGCCGTCATATCGCCCACCGCCACACACAGTTCCCTGCGAGCCTAGAGTCGTCGTAATCCACTCAAAAACTGTCTTGTTATAATAGTCGAGTCCCCGAACTATATTCGGATTAACCGTGTAAGCAATACCGTTATCGTCAAGCAGGCCGCGCAGCCCTTCAAAATGCTGCTTCGATTCATTATCCATAAAATCGGACAAAACGGGGGCGCCCTGCAATATTTCCTGCGTCTTTAAGGACTTGCTATCGAGTATCCGCAGTGGGTTCGTGGTCAGGCGCCTTTGGCTATCCTCGTCGAGCTCGCTTTCGTAGGCTTGGAGGTAGCCGGCCAACTTCTCTTTAAACTTTACTCTGGCATCAGGATTACCCAGTGAATTGAGCTCAAGCCTGATATCTCCGTCCAACCCGAGCTTTCGCCAGATTCTGGCATTCATGAGCAGCAGTTCAGCATCCACATCAGGGCCAGGCATCCCGAAGCACTCAGCGCCAATCTGATCAAATTGTCTGTATCGGCCTTTTTGGGGCCTCTCGTAGCGAAACATAGCGCCGCTATACCAGAGTCTCTGGACCTGGTTAAACAAAAGACCATTTTGCTCGGCAAAACGGACACATCCGGCTGTACCCTCCGGTCTGAGCGTTAGGCTTTCACCGTTACGATCGTCAAAGGTGTACATCTCTTTTTCGACGATATCCGTATTTTCACCGACGACTCGTTTAAACAGTTCAGTCTGTTCCAACTGCGGTAGGCCTATTTCGCGGTAGCCATAGGACGCAAGCACTTCACGCACGACATCTTCTATCGCCCGGGAGATCTTTTTTTGTGCAGGCAATAAGTCCTGCATACCTCTAACTGCTTGAATCTTCATGGTTTCTGTGGGCCCAAGGTTGAACCTTCGTTATGACTTACCTAGTTCGGCACGGTCAATTTTGCGGCTCGATCCGGGCCAATAAAGGGCTCAAGTTCGACTGGGCCGCCATTGTAAATCATCTCGACCCCTGTTGCCTTCCCCAATAACACCTTGAAAGGCGCTGTGCCGTAGATCGTCAGGACATCATTAGCCTGATTCAGGTCGTAATAGATCGAACCAAGCTGGTTGTCTGCAATTTCTACCCAGCACTCATCCTTAAATGACAGCGCTAACTTGTCCGGTCCACCGGCGTTCACTGTGATCAAGCGTCGGGTTCCATCTGTGGTTCGCTCAACCTTTACCGTATCGACGTCGGTGGATTCTTCCGCTGAACTGGCTAGCGCCGAAATGGCTCTCTTTGAAATTGATTGATTTGAAATTGATTGATTTGAAACAGATCGATCTGAAATAGATTGGTCTGAAATAGATTGGTCTGCAATAGATTGGTCTGAAATAGATTGATCTGCCTCAGCTTCCTGAATTGACTCTTCAGCCACCAGTATTGCTGACACTTCACCGTTTTCAGAGCCTATTTCAGCTAGCGCGGGCTGCACGGCATCAAGCGCCCTCAATGTCTCTGACATTTCAACTTGCGGCCCTAACCCTGGCTGATCGAGTGATGCCTGTTCCGATGGCAACACTGTGGCGTCCTGAGGCGAAAGCGTGAAATCAAAACCGACCCCCAAGGAATCCTGTGTTGCCGATTGCGAGGCGGCTGGTTGAACGATGCCGGGCGGCGTTTTTTCTTCCGGATCGCTGACTGCCCACCAAATAACGGCGACGATCAGCGCCATGCCAGCAAGGCTAATCAAACCCGTTTGCAAAACCGGCCCTGTGATACTGGCCGTGCCTAAATCTTCCTCCGTCACCTTCTGCATTTCCAGGGTTGGTTCTGCTACCTGCAGTTCTGCGTCGTAAAGGGCAACGATTTCGTCTCCGGACAGCCCAACCACGCGCGCGTAAGTTCGCAGGTAACCCTTAATAAAAGCCGGTTTCGGTATTCTGGAGAACTCACCGTCATCAATGTGCTTAATAAAAGATGTGGTGAGGTACAGTTGATCGGCAACTTCTTTCTGCGAAAGACCCAACCGCTCTCGCGCCTCGGTCAGTAACGCCGAGGCTCCTTTTATTGCTTCAGGAGATTCTAGCGAGAGAGGTTCATCAACCGACATCTATGCTGACTCTTTGTATTGTTGGTACTCGTCACTGCCCGGGAATATGCCTTCAAGCGCCTCACTGCAGCTTGCTTCCTCGTTGTTATCGTTGAATATTCTGCTGAGCCTGACGCAAAGCCATAGCGACTTTGCGGTCGAGGGTCCCGCTTCAGAATAACGTCTGTAGTAATCTCTGGATTCGATATAATTTTGCTCATCAAACCGAATCTCGCCCAGTTCAATCAACGCGCGTGACTGCTCAGGGTTTAACTGCGTGGCTCGGGTAAAAGCATTTTCAGCGTCTTTAGGCTGACCAATACGGTTGTAGGCTACCCCAAGGTTTTCAAACACCATGGGGCGATTGGGATAAAACCGGTCCTCACTGGCTTTTGACAGCTGTTCTACTGCCTCAGGAAAACGTTTCTCGGAGAATAGAAATGCGCCATAGCTATTTCGTATCTGCGCCGATTCGGGGTCGTACCTGACAGCCCGCTTGAAATACTCTTCGGCAAGATCGTTTTCACCTTCTAATTGAAAAACCAAACCATAGGTCACGTGAACATCGGCATTCCTGGGATCTATGTCCAGAGCCTTGGCCAGCTTTTCCTTTGCCCGCTGATAGTCCCGGTTTCGAAGATAACCTATCGCCAGGTCCAGGTGTCTTTGCACCAACTCTGAAGTCCCATTATCGGCGCCTCCACCTCTGGGGGCGTTTACAGACTGGCAAGACGATACCAACAGTGCCAGCAACAACACCAGCACAGCGCGTGTCATGCTATTTCACCCGCAGCGATTCTTTTGTACTTCTCCTGTCGCCGAGTCTTGTCAGCAACCTGACCCACAAGCTGGCCGCACGCCGCGTTAATATCGTCACCGCGGGTTGTACGGACGGTGACTGAGTAACCGCTGGTCACCAATATTTCCTGGAATTTTCTGACTGCCATCATGGAAGGTCGCTTGTACACCGTGCCAGCAAATGGATTAAATGGAATCAAATTAATCTTACACGGAAACCCCACCAGCAGGTGAGAGAGTTCCCTGGCATGCTCGGGCTGGTCATTAACCCCATCCATTACCGTATATTCAACAGTGATCGTTCTTTTGTTGCCCAGGTTTTTTGCGTAACGGGTGCAGGCTTCAAGCAATGTTGCGATGGGATACTTCCGATTAATCGGTACAAGCTGATCCCTCAGCTCGTCATTCGGGGCATGCAATGAGATCGCCAAGGATGCATCGGTAGTTTCGATCATTCGTTCGATGCCCGGGACCACACCCGAGGTAGAAATAGTCACTTTCCGTTTCGAGATACCGTAGCCAAGATCGTCCATCATTAGCTCAACCGCAGGCAGAACATTGTCAAAATTCAGCAGCGGTTCGCCCATCCCCATCATCACAACGTTGGTCACGGTTCGGCTTCGATCCGGGTAGACTTCAGCGAGCCTACGCAATGCGATCCGCAGCTGACCAATGATTTCCGCTGTTGTCAGGTCGCTATTGAAGCCCTGCTTTCCTGTCGAACAAAAACTACAATCCAGCGCGCAACCGACCTGTGAAGAAACGCACAACGTCCCCCTGGTTTCCTCTGGAATGAAGACCGTCTCGAACAGGCTCCCGGACGCCGATCTGATTAGCCACTTGCGCGTGCCGTCATTAGACACGAATTCTTCGTGAACCTCGGGCTCTGCGACATTACCATTTAGAATCAGATACTCACGTAATGACTTACTGATATCGGTCATCTCGGTAAAATCACTAACGAAACGATGATGGATCCATTTCATGATCTGCCCAACGTGAAAAGGCTTCTCACCAAGCTCCAAGAGCAGCGCACGCCAGTCTTTCTGGGTATAAGCCAGGTAATTATTATCTTGGCGCGGCTGTTCACTCATCGTTTATTTCAACTCAGGTTATCGATCACAAAGCTGCTCTGGTTCAAAGAAATAGCTAATTTCGCGCGCAGCCGACTCTGGGGAATCCGACCCATGAACCGCGTTCGCCTCAATTGATTCAGCAAAATCGGCCCGAATGGTTCCTGCTTCAGCCTCTGCGGGGTTAGTAGCACCCATCAACTGACGGTTCAGTGCTATGGCACCTTCACCTTCCATTACCTGCACGATCACAGGCCCGGAACTCATGTAATTGACCAGGTCCTCAAAGAATCCTCTGCCATCATGTTCTGCATAAAAACCCTTCGCTTTATCAACCGTCAGGCGTTCCATGCGGGAAGCGACGATACGCAG